>JAHIVM010000377.1 GCA_018816665.1 Candidatus Zixiibacteriota bacterium | reverse complement strand
GGTCCAGGTGAGCCGTACCGAGCCCTCGTCATCGCCCGGCGCGGCCCCCAGATCATCGATCTGTTCCGGCGGGACAGGGTCAGTGGAGGTTCCCCCGGAGGCATCAAGCTGGACGACATAGATTGAGTCCCTGGTCGTGCTGTAGAAGTAGACCGGAATGTAAGAGTAGTCGGCAGGGACAAGCGGCATCAACTGGGCCGAACTGGGGCTGTAGCCCGGTTCCATAATCCGGACCGAGTCAGCATCCCAGCCGTCGGCCTCCGTGAAGCTTTTTGAGACCACCAGATCACCGCCGTCGGTGCAATTCCACACCGCGTACAAGCGGGCGGTCGGCCCGGAGCCGTAGACGGAAAGCTGGGGGTTGGCGTTGCCGGCATACACGGCCTGCGAGACAACCGTCCGCGTAAACGACCCGCCGGCGGTCTCGCCGACATGGTAGACGTAACCGTTGTCATTGTCGTGGTACACCAGGTGCGAACGACCGTTCATGCTCACGTGCCCATAGCCGCGATCACCTGCGCCCAGGGAGTTGTCGGCGTACATGGTGGTGCTGTCCCAGGACGAGCCGTTATAGCGGAAGCGCATAAACGAGTGGGTGTACGTGGTGCCGAACTGAAACGCCACAACTTCGGGGTAACCATCCTCTTTCAGGACGGCTCCGATTCGCAAACCGTTTTGCGTTGTTTCATTCAGCGAGGCCTGGTATACGCGGCCGATGGTGACATCGCTCTCGAATCGATCGGTGCTGTGCCAGTATCTCAGGTTGCCGTTGGCGTTGGTCTCGAGATTGAATATCCAGACGTCGTCGGCACCGGAGGCCACAATAATCGGGAAGTAGGTATCCGTGCCGGCCCCGACAATATCAACCGCCTCCCGATTGGCCGCACCGTAAGGGGCGCCGATATAGCGGTATTCCATGGGATCACTGGTCGTGGAAATGCGATAGGCGATATGAAACCCGCCGGCGAACCAGGCACAGGAGTGATCCGAAAGATACCAGGAGTCAAACGAAGCCTGACCGATTTGGGCGGCGACAGCGGTGTAGTTCTGGCCTTTGTCGGTGGATATGACCCAGCCGTGATCGCCGGTGCCGGCCTGGGCAAACATCAGGGCCAGGGTATCACCCTGGATTCCGCCCTTATAGCGCGGTATGGCCAGCAGGGCATGGTCGGCCCGAGTATGGGCGATATTCCGCGGCGCCGTGACCTGGGCAGGTACCGCCGAGGCCACCATGGTTAGCAATATGAGCATCAATATCAATTTGGTTTTCATAGCCGCCTTTCCCATTGGAATCAGGTGCTTTCGTCAAGCCCCGGTTTCCGGCCCGCTCAAGGGCAATTGTACTCTTTTCGGGTCACCCGGGTGCCCGGTGGGGAGCACAGGTATCTGCCACGGGGGCCGAGGTCATCTCCCTTTTGTGATTAATCGGCTCCCCGGGGCCATCCTTGATGATTCGACTTCAGAGACCATAACAAAACAAGCCGCCTCTTGTTCATTGGCGGTGGCTTAAATGTCTCGGCCGCTTCCTATCGGCCTGCAATATCGGTAGAAGTTCCGATCGCGAGGCGGGCGCCCCGGATTCCGAATTCAGGTGGCCGGTGACTACCGTACCACGATCAATTTGCCTTTTGTCTCGGTGCCATCGAGATACCACAGGTAAGTGCCTGAGGCGACAGGACTTCCGGACAGATTAGTGCCGTCCCAGGTCAGGTCGGAACCCGACGTATGGACCCACTGGCGAACCATGTGGCCGTTCAGGGTGGTCAGCATGAGGGTGGCATCAGCCGGCACTTCCGCAAACGTGGCCGTACCGTGGACAGCCGGGCGGAAAGGGTTGGGGTAGGCATGGGTCTCGGGGGCAACCGAAAACCAGGACACCGCAGAGTACGGATCATCATTGGCCCGGGCGCGCCAGAAGTACGTCTCTCCCGTAACCAGCTTTTCCGTCACTTGCCAGGCGGTGGTGGCGCCTTCCTGCTGCAAGACCACCGGCGAGGCGGAGGTCAGCAGCGCAAAACTGGAATCCTCGGCCACTTCAAAGTGATACTCATTGGTGGATGTGGCGTTGATATTCGCGACGATCAGGGTCGGGTGCGAGCTTTTGACAGGCGCGTCAGTTCCCGGCGACACCAGCGCGATTTCATCATCGTCCTCACCGGTGGATATAGAAGTTTTTGCTTCCGCGGATACCACGTTGGAGATGGGCGATTCATTGTCTGAGTGGTCGGTAGTTTTGAGGGCCACAAAATAAACCTGTCCGGGCGTTAGCCCGAACAGGGTAGTTGACTGCATCGTGCCTGCCGACACCGGCGTCGGCGGGCAACAAAACGTGGTGGCAGCATCGAAGTTACCCTCGGAAATCGTCCCGGTGGAGTACTTGATCTCATAGGATGCGGCCGTACCAACACTGCCGTCCTCACCCGGAGCAGTCCAGGTGAGGATAATGGTGCCTTCGTCCACACCGGTGACGGCACTGAGGTCATCGACCGCGTCCGGAGCGATAACATCAACTTCGCCGGTGGTGTTGTCCAGTTTGAGGGTAGTCGTGCCGGCATCGGGGCCTACCGTAATCGACGTCTGTTTGGTATCGCTGCCTTTGGTGGCGCGAATCGTGAAACCATTATAGTTGGTTGAGTCGGTGGTGGTGCGCGCCTCAAAGCGATATGCCACCGGGCCGCTGACCAGACCGCTGGACGGTGTCGTTTCGTTGAGTATCACGTGACCGTAGTTGTTGGTCACGGTCACCACGGCACCCGGCACCGGCTCATCGTTCTCGCCCACCACTCTGATGCCGATTGTTTTCATCAGCTTGATGTCGGCAACGCCACCACTGGCGAAATTGATGTCGGTATCACTTGTGCCGCCCTGATAGACAACGTCGCAGGCGGTGTTCTGCGTACAGATCCACGGGTTGCCGAGATGTCCCAGGCCGTAGGTCTGCGGATCAATCGTGATCGATTCAAAAGCCACGGTGTCACCGATTATCGATACACCGGTGGGACCGATATCCTGAGTACCGCTTTCGCCGATTTTGTAGATAGTACCGGCGCTGGTAATATTGTTGTATTCGAGATAGTACGTGTTCGGATAGTCAATACCGTCAAATGTCACGCCATAGGCGTTGACACCTGATGAGCTCAGGCTCTGGGCCTTGATTGTATTGTTGCGCAGGATAACGTTGGTCGCCGATGAGTTGGTCGACAGGCGCACCGGATGCACGCCGGTCCCGTAGTCATCGGTGGCTGGATTGTTGTCGCCCACGCAAATGAACGTATTGTCGTAGATGCGCATTTCCTGCGGCGAGTACCGGATACGCAGGCCGTGGCTGGGGAGCGCATCGCCGTACTCGACATTCGGGCCCTCGTGAACGTTCACGTAGTTGCCGTACACCAGAATCGGGTTTGCAGCCGAACCCCGGGCGTACTCAAAAAGAATGCCGCGGTTACCGCCGTAGGTGGTACCGGATGTCACCACATTGTTGTAAATTTTCGTGCCGGCATCCGAGTGACGGAGGGTGATACCGTACGGATTCGACGATGAATGGCAGGTACCGTCGTAGGACGGATACATTTCGTTGCGAGCGTCGGTCATCACCGAACAAGCGTAGACTTCGGCAACAACATAGTCACCGTGCCCTTCCCGTCCGGCCAGGAAAATACCCACATGCGGACCGCCATCGATTACCACATCGTGGATTCTCCAGTGCAGCGAGGCACCGAAATCGATCAGCGTGCTGGAGTAGTTGTTATCCAGTTTGAACACGCAGGCGTCGTAGTTACACCGGCTGTCATAGTGGGTGGTGTTGTTTCGGAACAGTCCGCCGTCGATTTCAACATTGTAAGTGTACGGTCCGCCACCGTCGATCACGGTACCGTTGTACCCCATGACCTCGGCATGAACGTCCTTGATCAGCAGGTCGTTACCCTGAATGCTGATACACTCGTTGCTGTTGGCGGTGCCGCTGGGCGAGTTGTGCAGAATATGTCCGCCCCTCACTTCGATGTCGTACGGCCAGTAGGCATTGGTGCCGCTGATGCGCAGCCCGGTGTTCCCGCTGCCGCCGCCTTCACCAAACGAAATTGTGTCATTTCCGAGGTCCAGGAGTACACCGTGCAGCCTGTCATTGTACAGAGCTGACAGGGTGATGCCGCCCGTCGCCGAGGACAGTTTTGAGCTGCCCAGTACCAGGGTATCCACGGCGTCGCCGGAGTGATCCCCGGCATCAAACGTGTACGGCAAGGATGAAATGACGTGTCGTCCGGCCTCGACTGGGGGCGCCGCTGCGATCAGGCACAGCACTAGCGCAGCTACCGTCAGCCATCCGCTGTTGACAGCGAAAGGACGGGTGGATGTCGAGGTGTTCATGACGCCTCCTTTTGTAAAGTCTTAGGCTGGTACAGGTACGGTTGTATCATAAAATCCCTGTAGTCATTGGGGTTACCGTTGTGTCCCGCTTCTGCGGCCTTCATGACATTGTACGCTTCACGGGTTGTCATATAGTGTATTCGGTATTTTTTTCCGTCGTTATACTTCGCTTCGACATCAGTAAGCATCTGATCGATGTTTTTGCCAAGGATATTGTCAAAGCCATCGCCCTTCAAGGTGGCACCGTGCGTAAACGGGCGCACAAAAACCCAGTTCGGCTGACCCTCGACATGAATCCAGGCTTTGAGCCAAACCTCAAAGCGGTGCAGCGTGGTGGGAATCTCGTAGTACAAACACCCGTCTTCGATAGTCGGATGAGTCTTGAAGCGCCAGTCGGTCCAGTCGATCATCATCGGCCCGCACAGGAATGCCAGTTCGTCCGGTCCGGGTTTGTAGCTTGTCGAACTACGTGTCCAGTTGTCGTATGACTTGGGGTTTTCATCATCCCGGGCGTAAAACAGTTTGTTGACCGCCTTCGGCTGTGACAACTGGGTCATCGATGGAAACGTGACATCGGCAAAACAGCCCAGATCCATCAAAATCTCCATTTCATTGTTCACGCCGCAAAAGTTTCGGCCATGTTCAAGGCGAGAATTGTCGAGGGCCCAGTTGCCGTGCACGAATGAAAAGCGACAAACACCGTCCTCCGTGATCAGGGCGCCATAGGTTTGCAGCGAATCGATGCCGTCGCTGTACTTCCGACGGACTGACTCGGGCGTGTCATCGCGATGGTGCAGTTGCACGCCAATGTCGCCCAGGCCCTCCGAGCATAATACGACCAGACTTTCCACTTCCTGGCTGTGGAACTGGTCAATAGGATAGTACCAGTCATGCTTGAGTTTGTAGCCGTCGGCGTCTATATGCTTCTCGGCCAGCGCTCGATAGTCCGTCATCCAGGCGTTCAAAATGTCTTGATTGTTACCCGGCTCCCAGTGGTCAGGCATGAAAAACACAATATCAACCACACCTTCAATATCGCCCATGGTGGGACTATTGAAGGTGTAATCCGACAGCCAGATGAAGGCGTTGATTTTGTCCAATCGGTATGCTACCAAAGCAGTGCCCAGCATTCCCATAACCAGAACCAGTGTTATCAGATATTTCAGTG
>JAHIVM010000029.1 GCA_018816665.1 Candidatus Zixiibacteriota bacterium | reverse complement strand
TATTCCCCGGAGATTTCCGAGGAGTCACCAACATTCACCGTCTGTACAGTCCCCAGTAAGTTGGCATCGTGCCCCACCAGCGAATCTGTCAGCACCATATTTTCAACGGTTGTATTGGCCCCGATGATGGAATTTCTAATGATCGATCGGCGCACTTCCGACCCGGCCGAGATAGAGACATTCGGTCCGATCACGGACGATTCCACGATAGAATCCGGGTGGATATACACGGGCGGCACCACCACCACTCCGGGCTTTTCGGGCCGCTGGTCAATGGTCGCCACCAGATGCTTGTTGGTGCTGAGCAGCGTTTCTCGCTTGCCGCAGTCATACCAGCCGTCGACCTCATACGGCACAAACGATATCCCCTGCTGAATCATGTGCTGCAGGGCATCGGTGAACTGAATCTCACCCCTGGTCTTTTTGCCTGAGCGGATATGCGTATCGAGTGCATCCTTCAGCTGAGCCAGGTCGCGGAAATAGTACAGACCGATAATGGCCATGTCTGATGTCGGTTCGGCGGGCTTTTCCTCAAGGCGGGTCACCCGACCGTCCTTGATGTCGGCGATGCCGAACCGGCGGGGGTCTTCAACCTTCCGCACACCGAGTACGTAGTCCCCTGCGGCCACAAATTTGCTGAGATCACAGTCGACAATAGTGTCGCCCAGCACGACCAGCAGTTCTCCGTGGTCCAGATTGGCAATAGCCAGGTTCAGGGCATACCCCAGTCCCAGCAACTCATCCTGACGGACGAATTTAGCCTTGAACGTGAAGTTCTCCCGGACGTATCTCTCGATTTGCGGGCCCCGGAAGCCGGTGACAAAAATCACCTCTTCAGGATTGAGCTTCACGACGGGATCGAGCAGGTGCGCCACTATCGGGCGTCCGGCCACATGCAGCAGCGGCTTGGGCATGGAATACGTATGAGGCCGTAATCTGGTGCCTACCCCGGCTACTGGAATAACAACTTTCATAACTCTCCCTCGTAGTTCGCCCCGAAAGTAGGATAAAAAGCACTCGCTGACAAGCATAAATGACCGTCAGTTCCGGGATTACGAACTCAATACTGACATATCCGCAGACTCCTGAAAGCGCCCGGTGGGTGCGAGATTGAGATCAAAACGGTCGAATTGATGAGATTGGAACAAAAACGAATTGGCGCGAAGCGGCCCGGTTAGGTAAACGAACCAATCCAGTCCTCTATCAGAAACTGGACCCGGCCGATCAACAGGGAAACTCGGCCCATGACCGTGTACCCAAAGTGCGCCCCAAAGGAGATCATGATGAACCAGATGCCTACCTTGGCGGTAACACCCAGGGCACCCGTATGCTCCTTGGAAAAGTAGAAGTAGATCAGGGTCGAGATAACACCTACAACAATAATGATAGTCAGGAACAGCTGACCGTAGCCCTGCGTATTCCACAGCGGCAGCATGGTGTCACGCATCTGCGGTAACACCAGCCCGTGGAGCTGCGAAATGAGGAAAATGCCCGCCGTCACTCCCATGACGAATGCCAGAGGAATTCGCGATACCCAGGTGATCTTCTTCCAGAAACGTGTAAACATCAGGAAACCCATGACTCCCGGGACGATTAGCCACCAGCGACCGTCGACCGTCATCGGCGTCCACAACTGCTGAATTATGACAGTATCCCAGATGAGTCCGACATAATAGCCAGCCGACAAACCGGCGAAGATATGCTCAGCGATTTTATAGACTGGATTATCCTTGTACAGGAAGGAGAACAATGCCAGCGTGAAGAATGCTATCAGCCATGTCTGGAAGATTTCAATACCTGTCACCGGGACATCCCCTTCCTGGCTTTTCCGGTAACGAAGTAGCCGATGTTGCCGATTAGAACCAGACTGATTATCAGAAGATGAACCAGCGATTGTGCTCCCATGCCAACGACAGCCTTACCCCTTTTGCCTACCAGTTGTTCATACTCGGCCGCGCCCTTCATGCCTCCCAGCAATCCGACAAACTGACCGGATGCCACAAAAGCGTAGTATTTTGGTGCACTGACCGCCGTAACACCGCAGGCAATTGGCACACCGTACTGAGCGTTGACAATCGAAACCCAGTAGTCGGCGGTGGCGTTGTCGGCAACCTCAAAAATGAAGGAAACCTGCTCATAATTCACCACTGAGTCCATCAGCGGTATCTCGGACAATGGTGTTCCGCTATTGTCGGTAGGGAAGATCGATTCGATGGAGTTGCCCATGCCGGCCAGCACGGCAACGTAGTTCGCTTTATACCCCAGATTGACATAGTCTATGCCATATTGCTTATCATACTCGGGCGCTATTTCCCTGGTAACGTTCTCCGCCATGCTGGGACCGCCGAGCGGGATGTTGCTTAAGGTGATTACCCGGCAGTCTTTCCTCCAAAAATGATGCAGGGCCGTCCGAGCCATCGGCTCGCACTCGGCAATGGTCGACGGATAGTAGTCAAAAACCAGCATCACGATCGAAGAATCCGGGAGAGCCTCCACGGAATCAAACACCATTTGGGCCTCAGGAGTCGTACTGATCGGGAAATCGGCGGGGAATATAAACGGAATGACAACGGCTAGTCCTACCATCAGATATATCCAACGGCGATCCAAAGCTTCAACCTTTGTCCAGAACCCCACCAGACTTACCCCTTCCCCATATAGGTGCGTTCGATTCCCAGGATAATCCTGAGCGACATCGAAGCGGCTCCGAGCGCTGCTCCGATGATAATACCGCGCTGAACGGCCATATTGGCGCCACCCATAACGTATGTGTTGAGGAAACTCGGGATATCTCCAGGAAGCATATTGAGCAGGGCTTCACCCATTGGTACGCGCCAGAGCATCACAACGGTAGCCGTGATCAGGAGAATCGTCGATTCTGCCGACCTGGCTCGAAACGCACGATAGGCCGCCGAGGCGATATAGAATGCCAGCGTTGCAAACATCGTGGCCATCATCGGAGAATCAAGATTGACAAACAGCCAGTCGTAGATTGACCCGGCGTTGCGTCCGAAGAGCGGCGACCATGAAGTCGGAAGAATGGATGGAATCGCCATCGCAAAAATCGAAATCAGCGTGAGAATCTTATAGCCCCACCCGGGTCGGCGCCGAACAACGCCACTGAAATTGACGCGAGTAATGGAGACAACACCGAGCAACAGGGTAAAACCGCCGACGATCGTCAACCATACTTTCAGTTCTTGAGACAAGCCGCCGATAAATGACGTTTCCTGAAAGAAAAACGAGACGACTAAGATGATGCCTGAAAGAAAGGCAACGATGACAGGGACGGTTGTTCTCATCGGGTAATTGCGATTCCTCTATGTTTGTATGAACCAGTTGCTGTATGTGTCACCCATATTCAGAGTCACCAGAATGACCCCGATAATGATGGCAATGGCAATAAGCATCTTGACAAAATCTTGTCCCTTCAACCCGCCCAGCATGACCGGTTCGTGGGACAGGTAGGCCGAGGCCGCATACAATTCCTCGCCCATCAAAGTATAATCACAGGCGGCAATAAAAAACGGCAACTGTTCCGGACGTGCCGTACCGGCGATCTGAATAGAACCGGCAGCGTTGCCGGTCTCGGCAAGCAACAGCGACTCGGCAAAGAAAGCCCCCATATAGATGTTTGTAGCCGGTCGTTCGCGCATCATGTAGCCGTTGACATTGGCAGTAAACGCAAACTGCTCGCCTGCCACATATCGCACCATATCTTCATCATACCCATCGGGATTGCCGGCCTCAATGTAGGCCTGCTGTACCACTTCCTGACCCGCGGCCAGCACCAGAGGATACCTTACCGGTACCCGCAAGGGAGTGCCGTACTCGGCAGTGATTTTGGCTACCCGCCCAAGTATGGAGATGCCGGCAATGGTCTCGATTTCATCCAATTCAGCGATACCGGGAACAAATAGAACCGGACGGCCCATTTCGGTAGCCCGCCCCACGGCCTCTTCAACAGCGTCAAGACCGGGTATTTTGCGAAGGAACAGCGGTTTGCCCTTTTTGGCCCAGTGAGTGTACAGCAATACCGCGCCGGAGAATATGACCAGCAACACCACCGCGTTGAGGCGATCCGCACGGAAAGCCTGCCCCCCGGCTTCCTGAGCCATAGCGCAGTCAGCACCCGCTGTCAATGTGAGGAATAGAGCCGCGAGAAGTCTGCCCGATATGTGGTGGATCTGTCGTAGCACGCGGTAATATACCAATCCCGTCCGGTTTGTCAATTGATGTTCACTAAAGCCTTACGGTACATAGACTCCGAGAGGACCAAAACGTTCAGCACTTATTTCAAAAACCCGCTCTGTAAATCGGCCACCAGCTTGTCGATAGCCGGGTCATCCCAGCCCTTCCCGGAGGCCAGTTCCTCGACCGAACCCCAAAAAGGCTCGCCACAGACCACACAGGGAAGCCCCTGATTGATGAGGAAGCGTACCGTTGCCGGGTACGCCTCCACCAGGTCTTCTACTCTACTCTTCCGGTTGATCGTCAACGGTGGCAATGATGTGACTCTCGCTCTTTAGTCTCTTCTTGAGATCCTCGATAGCCGGAACCGGAGTGGGATTGACCTCATTCAGGATGGCCAGATAGTAAGACACAAAGTCCCCCATCTGGATGAGATTAAACACCCGTTCCAGGTCCGTTTCGCCGGACGCGTACAGATCCATCACCTGGACGTCCTGCTCTTCAAGGAGCTCTTTCACCACATCCATCCGCTGAGCGACTTTCGGGTGGTCCTCGGTCGAACGCAGATTGATAACAATGAAGTTGTCCTTGTAGAGATCAATTACGGGGGACCAGCCGCAGATTTCATTGTGATTGAATTCCGGTGTCTGGTTACAGAACGCCAGGCACTTGGAGTTTTCACAGATCTGAGCTTTCCAGCGCAGGCCGACAACATCCATGATAGTCGGGCCGGTGTAGATGATCGGAATACTGCCATGGATAATCGAGGCCAGTTGCTTGGCCGGATTGGCCCCGGCAGGGTTGTCCTCGATCATTTTTTCACGGGATCGTTCCAGGAACTGAATGGCCGCCTTGATCCGCGTGCCAGCTTCCTTGATCAGACCGATCCGCTCCAGAAACATCATAATCGGCACAAACGAAAAACCGATCGCAGCTCTCGGCTGCAAGCCGCCCGGCAGCTTCAGCATGGGTACTTCGTTCAGTTTGCAGACTTCTTCCAGCAATCCGCCGGTAGTAAGTGCCATCATCATGGCCTTACGACCCAGCGCATCATCGACAGCCGCGAGCGTTTCCTCGGTGTTGCCGCTGTATGACGAGGCTATGACCAGCGTTTCGTCGTCCACGTATTCCGGCAACTGATAGTGGCGGCAAATCTGAAAGGGGACCAGCAGTTCCGATCCCAGAAACGACCGGATCAAATCACCGGCAATGGCCGATCCGCCCATTCCAACAACAACCACGTTCTTGACATCCGGGAAATCCTCCGGCGGCACGTTCCAGCCTCCGGCCAGTTTGAGCGCCTTGGACATCTGCTCGGGGAGGTCAAAAATGCAGTTGTACATATTTTCGGGGTCGATAGCCCGAATTGCATCAACGTCGTTGAGGTTTGACAATGCTCCAAGCCCTTGTATGCTAAAGGTTACTTCTTCTCTAACGCATTTCTGTAGTTCTGCAGCTTGCGCATCACACCGGCCGACGAATGACTCGACAGCACCGGTCCCACAAGATGCTTCACCAGGTTGAAATCTATCTTGCTGATCAACCGACAGGAATCAAAGATCTTGGCCGGATTCATGGACAGATCAGACACGCCCATGCCGATGAACAGCGGCAGGGCCAGCGGGTCGCCGGCCATCTCTCCGCAAATGCTCAGCGGCGTGCCCGCCTGCTGGCAGGCCACGATAGTCATCTGGATCAGGCTCAGTACCGACGGATGAAACGAGTTGTACAGTGACATTACGCGGCTGTTGCCGCGGTCAGCCGACATGGTATATTGAGTCAGATCATTGGTCCCGATCGATACAAAATCAGCATCCAGGGCAAGGCGGTGGGCTGTCAAAGCCGCCGACGGCACCTCAACCATGATGCCGACCGGGATATCTTCGTCAAACCGGATGCCTGCCCGTCGCAGCGAGAACTTGACCTGGGAGACAATGCGACGGGCTTTCTGCAACTCCTCCAACTCGGTAATCATCGGCAGCAATATGCGCACGTTGCCGCGCGTGGAGGCCCGCAGAATCGCCCGCAGCTGGGTTTTGAAAATGTCGGTCATTTCCAGCATCAGCCGGATGCCGCGCCAGCCGAGCGCCGGGTTGGTCTCGCGAGGACCAATATCACCGTCGAATCTCACCTTGTCCGAGCCCAGATCAAAGGTGCGCAGTACTACGTACGAGTCCTCGTATTTGCTCGCGATCCGATCGTAGTATTCAAACTGCTGGTCTTCATCGGGGAATCCATCGGAGTTCAAATACAAAAACTCCGTACGGTACAGCCCGACCGGGAATTTCTGGGCCGCCAGGATATCGTCCACCGGCCCCGGCAACTCCAGGTTGGCCGAGACGTTAATCACGCGACCATCGGACGTGGTCGGCGGTATCTTGGTTAGTTTCTTGATGCGAGTGAGGAGCGCGGGGCCCTGGCGCTTCTTCTTCCGCTGATACTCCGACCATTCTTCATCTGACGGATTGATAATCGCCCGACCGTCGGTTCCGTCAACAATGATCCGGCAGTTGTTCTGGACCTGGGACCAGATGTCATCCACGATAAGCATCGGGGTCATCAGCGACCGGGCAATCAGCGCCATATGGGAGTTTGCTCCGCCCTCACCGGCCAGGAATCCCACCGCTTTCCGGTTGCGATAGCTCAGCACTTCGCCCGGCGTGAAGCTCTTGCCGACCATGATCCGATCCCCTTTGAATCGGACAGTCGAGCGCTCGCGGTAACCGCTGAGATGCGACAACACCCGATTCGACACACCCTCAATCTCCTCCCCCATGGCCTGCATGTAGGGATCGACAGAGTGTTTCAACTTGTGGGTGGTCTCCTGAACCAGGGAATTGTAGACAAAACCGGCGTTGCGGCGAAATATCCCGATGCGGTTTTTGACCTCGTCCAGAAAAGACTTGTCCGACGCTATCAGGAGCTGGGCCTCAAACACACTGGCTACCTGCGCACCCAGGCGCTGCGCGGCGGAATCACGGAGTTCCTCGATCTCCTGCACGGTCTCTTCAACCGCCCGATCCAGGGCTCTCTGCTCTGACTTGATCCGCGAGGTCGTTATAGGGACTTCCGCCACCTTGGTATAGCCGGGCAGAACCACCTGGGCTCGTCCCATAACAATACCGGCCGAAACGGCAACGCCCATGACTGTTTTTCGTCTGGTGATCATTCCCCACAACCTGTTACCAATGCAAGACCTACAATCAGGACATGATAGGGAAAGACGGGAGCTGTAGGCAAGCGGAATATCAGGACTTTTCGCCGAAGCCGGTCTCTATCACCCGCACAATGGCCACTACAGCCTCTTCCTCATCGGGACCGTTCACCTCGACCAGCAATTCCGTGCCCTTTTCGGCGGCCAGCATCATGACACCCATGATCGACTTGCCGTTGACACGTAAATCATCCTTGGTGAAAAACACTTCCGACGAAAATTTCGTGGCGGTCGAAACGAGCATGGCCGACGGCCGGGCATGCAGACCGAACCTGTTGACTATCTTGGCTGTGCGTGTAATCATTTCCGTTTCACTCGGTGAGCGCAAAGCGTTTCCCGGACAACTCCTCTACTACCCCCCGAAGTTCCAGAGCGAGCAAAAACTCCAGCAGTTCGGAGACGGTCAATCCGGAGTCCCGGCTCATCTGGTCCAGTTGGCGCGGACCTTCTGACAGTAAATCGACAATCCCGCGTTCGTTTTCAGTCAAATCTTCCCGCCGACGAAACCGTCGGGCCGTCACCTGTCCCCGCAACCTCGGAATCTCCTCGAATATGTCGGCGGCACCCGTGAGCAGGCGCGCGCCTGATTTCAGGAGGCTGTTGCACCCGATATGGTTAGCTGATTGCGGCGAGCCCGGCACCGCAAAAACATCGCGCCCCTGTTCACGGGCACAGCGGGCCGTAATCAACGCTCCTGATTTTTCTCCGGCCTCAACAACCACGACACCTTCTGACAAACCGGAGATGATCCGATTACGTTCCGGAAAGTAAGCCGGCGATGGTTCCGTGCCGGGCGGGTATTCCGAATACAGTGTTCCGTTGCGCTTGATCTCTTCGGCCAGGGTCCGGTTCGAGGGTGGATACACGCGGTCTATGGGCATTCCCCACACCGCGACAGTACGCCCCCCGGCCTCCAGAGCCCCGCGATGAGCCGCGGAGTCAATCCCCTCGGCCATCCCGGAAACGACCGTCACTCCCTCCCGGGCCAGATCGGCCGCCAATCGATGAGCAAACCGTCGACCCGCCTCCGTCGCATGCCGCGTGCCCACGATAGCTATCATGCGATCATCGGCCGGGGTTGACAAGCCGGATCGAAACAGCAGCGGCGGTGCCCCGGCGATAGTAGCCAGGCCCGGCGGATACTCGCCACTGTCTTGATACAGGGCCTCCCAACCCAATTGGACCACGCGGGCAGCCGTTTCGCGGGCAGCGGAGATATCGTGCTCGGACAGAATAGTACTGGCCAGCGCCCGGGTAATGCCCGAAACCGCCTCCAATTGCTCAAGAGTGGCTGAAAACACAGCCTTTGGGGAGCCGAATCGATTGACCAGCTTGCCAAAACGACCCCGTCCAACACCGGGAATCGCCAGCAATGCCAGAGTTTCAGTCAGTCGGTCCGTCGCGTCCGAGTTGGTCAAGGTTATCCTCGATGGCCTGCAAAAATGTCTCCGTCCCCTGCCGTGCCACGGCCGAAAGGTAAAGATAATCGGCAGGCAGCAACTTCGAAATATCTTTCACGTCACTTTCCGACAAGGTGTCGATTTTGGTGATGACCGTTATCGACGGCTGGGTGGGCAGTTGGGAATCAAACTCGGCCAGTTCGGCTTCCAGAACCCGCCGCGTTTCCACGATATCAAGCTCATTTATGTCGATAACATACACCAGCAGCCGCGTTCGCTGAATGTGCTTCAGGAACTGATGTCCCAGCCCTTTACCGTCGGAAGCTCCCTCGATAAGCCCCGGAATGTCCGCCATGACACAGGATTTGTACTCCCTGAGCTTCACAATTCCAAGATTGGGAATCAGCGTGGTAAACGGATAGTCGGCTATTTTCGGCCGGGCGGCCGAAAACACAGACAGAATGGTGGATTTCCCCGCATTGGGCTTTCCGACCAGACCAACATCGGCCAGGAGTTTCAACTCAAGTGATAGGCGACGTTTCACCCCGGGAATACCGGGCTG
>JAHIVM010000376.1 GCA_018816665.1 Candidatus Zixiibacteriota bacterium | reverse complement strand
CGGAATCGGGTGTACCCAACTTGCACTCGCCGATCAGTTCGCCGGTTGCCTTGACTTGAGCCACCAGTTTGCACTCATACTCGCCGTCGGGCTGCCTCTCGATACCTGTTCTGATTTGTTCGGGAGTGATGTTCAATCCCCGGGGGAACCCCACCATGATCATGACGCGGGGATCATTCCACAGGCGGTGAAACAAAGCAATGTCCGCGTCAACAGGGATGGCGCGGCGAATCATCAGACGCGGGGTGGTGAAAACCATACGTACCTCCCCTGCCCCCGAAATCACGACAATTCGTCAGGACTTGTTGCGAAGTTTCCGAATGCTGAAAAGACCGGCGATATTAAACACCACCGACATACCCATCATCATCCCGGTCACGAAATGCAGCACCGGAAAATCGGGTGCGAACCGCTGCAACAGCAAGCCCACCGCCAACAGGGAGCATCCCAGCGGCAGGAAAAACTGAGGTTTGTCTCTTAGAATCATAGCATCACTCTTTCGCTGTCCGTACCCGGTTGTATCGCCGTCTACATTGTCGGCTGGCCGTAGGGGCCGGACTGGCCTTCCGATGCCCGCCGCGAAAGATCGTAGTTGATTTTCTCCGCCGACTTGTAGGCATCGTACATTCCGAAGATAAACATGATCGGCGTGGTAATAAACCCGATCAGAATAAACATGAGCATCCAGCTTATGGCATAAAAAACAATAAATGCGATGCCCTTGGCAATCTGTCCGTTGTAAATCTGACCGAGTCCCATCCAGAAAAACGACAGCACGGCGGCAAAACCCGGGTTTTTGTATACAACAGGTCCATAATGTACCTGCCCTGCCCCGCCCGGCGGTGGCGGAGGTGGTGGCGGTTGTTGATATTCCATACTTCTCTCCCGGATAGTCCCTCTAAACACTCGCCTATAAGTTACTATCAATACGCATGATAATTCAAAGAGTTTTTGCCTTTTTCTCGGTCAAACTGCCACGGCGGTACGCCGCGGTTGGCACTTGGGATCGGGGTTGAACCGATGTATATTCCGACCATGGCACACCAAGGCCCCACCTACCAGCTCGGTCCCGACTTCTACAAGAAGCTCGCCGCCTTCGCCGACCGCTTCACCGCCCACGGGGCGGAGTATTTCGCCGATGAATTCGCCCGCATGGACGAGTTTCTCGACCGGGCCCGTCGTGAAAGCCCCGACCGCGATGCCCACCTCCTGCGCCAGACTCCGCGTGAGAAGTATCTCCTGGAACTGGTGTCGTTTATCCTCTACGATGAAATGAACCGGGAGAAATTCAACCGCGCCAAAAACACATTGATCATACTGCCAGATTGCCTGTCGCTGCACAATCCGGACTGCCTCAAGACCGATGAACCCTGGGGCGATGTCTGTCGGCAGTGTGTCCCCGACTGCCTGGCCAGCCGCACGGTAGACCTGGCCGATCGCTACGGTATTGACGTTTTGTTCTCAAAACGCAAGCTAACCGAACAACTGGAACACTACCGCGAACAAAGCGGCGATCTGGCCGTCATCGGTATTGCCTGCGTCCTGATGCTGGCCGAGGGGATGCGTTCGGCCGCCGATGCCGGAGTGCCGGCCCGAGGCGTGCTGCTGAATTTCTGCGGTTGCGAACACTGGAACGATCAACCGTTTGCCTCCGAGTTTGCCTTTGAGCGACTGGAAGCCCTGCTGAAGGAGAAGTATGGCGAGAGAGATTAAAGCGCTGACCATCGAGCACTACGATGACATCATCCGCGTGTGGTCCGATGCCGGGCTGCCGTTCAAACCAAACGGACGGGAGAGCCGGGCGATGGTTGCCGCGGAGATGTCACGCGCGTTCTGTCGGTACTACGGCCTGTTTGACAACGGCCGGTTGATCGGCGTGTCGATTGCCAACTACGACGGCCGTCGGGGCTGGATCAACCGCCTGGCCATCGACCCCGACTATCGGGGCCGAGGTCTGGCCCACGAACTCATGACCGCCTGCGAGGACTTTCTGCACACCTTCGGCGAGATTCTGGTCTGCGCGCTCATCGAGGAAGACAATACACCGTCGATGGCTTGTTTCGACAATAAGGGCTATGTGTGTATGCGGGAAATCACGTACTGGTCAAAACGGGATCGCCCCGATCTGTGATCCGCTCACGGCGCAAAGGGAAAGGCCGAACCGGATAATCCGATTCGGCCTCTGTTGTATCTATCACCGGGCGCTACGAAATAAGATCAAAAGCCGGCTTGAAATCTTTGTATGAGGTCGTACCGACGAAACGGCCGGTCTCCACACCCTGAGCATTATAAAAGATGGTGACAGGAACCGAACCGGTCAGTTTGAAAGCACGAGCCAGTTTCTCCAGTTCCACCTGATCGCTCATATCCAGGAGCAGCATTTCCCAGTCCATGCCGGCGTTGGCGGCATAGGCACGCACTTTGTCCGGCGTGTCACGCACGGCTATGCTGACAATCTCCACGCCCTGCGACTTGTACTCGCCGTACAGCTTGACCAGGTCGGGGATTTCGCGACGGCAGGGGGGGCACCAGGTACCCCAGAAATTCACTACCACCGGCTTCTGGCCCACCCAGCGAGACATGGATACGGCATTGCCGTTCAGGTCCAGTACGCTCACGCCGGCCTCAGCCGGAGTTGAAGTTGTGGCAGCGGTAGCCACCGCCGGGGCCTGTTCGGTCAGAGTAACCGATGTTTCGGTGCTGTCGCCCGATTCACAGGCCGAAAAACAAACGGCCAGTATTACGGCAGCCAAAATTGTCAGTACTGTCTTGCTCATCGGTGTCTCCTACACACACGGCCGACGGTCGGCCTTTACTTCTTCTCCGGGACGATTTTCTCGCCTTGTTCAGTACGGGTGGAATCGTAGCGATAATGCTGGACGATATCCAGATAGGACAGCAACCGGGGCGCATCAATATACCCGCCGGCCGGACCAATGCGAACGCCGTGAGGACTGACAAACCAGAGCGATGGAAACCCGGTCACCCGGAACTCACGCTTGATCAGATCGCGTTCGGCAATGACGTAGCCATCAATATTTAGCGTGTCCTTGCTGTGATCCCAGACTTTGACCGGGACGAACTCGGTGTTCAGCAGCTTGACCACCGTTGAGTCCTTGAAGGTGCTGGCCTCGAGACGTTTGCACCATCCACACCAGGTTGCCGTGAAATCCACAAACATGTGCTTGTTTTCGGCCTTGGCCTTCTCCCAGCCTTCTTCATAGGCGTACCACTTGATACCGGTACCGTCATCGTTTTCCGCAGCGGTGTTTTTGCCCGCCTGCAGGCTGAGAGTCAGCGCAAACAGCGCCAGAAGGAGAATGCCGAAAAGTCTTGGTGATTTCATATCGCTTCCAACATGGTGATATATGTAACGCTCAATATCTCTTTGCTTGTGCCCGGATAGTTTTTTCAGGCACCCTCTTTTAACCCTATCGGTCGCAGATACGCACAACTATCGCCCAGCAATTCTTTCAGGGCGTTCAACAACTGGAAATCAAGATTGACCGCGTATCGGCGTGACTTAATATACACTTCGGAACCGTTTTCGCGAACAGCTACTAACACCGGCACGGGTCCCTGGAATTCGTCCAGTTTCGTCAGCGCTCGTTCGACATCGGCGTCCGGACAATCCTGCCTGAGTTTTATAACCAACTGGCAGTTAAAGCGTTCCG
>JAHIVM010000375.1 GCA_018816665.1 Candidatus Zixiibacteriota bacterium | reverse complement strand
GTGGTGGCGGTCAGCGAACTGGCCGACAGCTCGGTGAATTTTATCGTCCGCCCCTGGGTGAACAGCGATGATTACTGGGCTGTGTACTGGAGTCTAACCGAAAAGGTTAAGTTGACTTTTGACGAACAGGGTATTTCCATACCGTTCCCGCAACAGGACGTTCACATGCACCAGGTAGCATCCGCGTAAGGAGAATGATTGTGAAGAGAGTAGTACTCGCATCAATGTTGACAGTTTTTGTAGTTGCCGGCACGGTCGGGGCACAGGACGGCGATTCCGTAATCACCGGCTGGCAGACATCACTGGTTTTTGACATGACGGCCACCCAGACGGCCTATTCTGATTCCTGGGTCGGCGGCGAGGCCGGTTCGATCAACTGGGTCGCCAATCTCAACGGCAGAGCCGAACGTCAGGTAAGCCCGAAATTCAATTTTCGGTCGATCCTGAAGACATCATTCGGCCAGACCATTTCTCAGGACGAAGAAACCAAGGATTGGAGCAAGCCGAACAAGTCGACCGATTTGATCGATTGGGAAAACCTGGGTCGCTTCACGCTCCACGGCTTTGCCGATCCATACGTGGCTTTCAGAGTGGAAACGCAATTCCTTGATGCCTCGGTTGAGGCAAAAAAGCGCTACCTGAACCCGATCCTGCTGACCGAGTCGGCGGGTCTGGCCAAGGTGCTGTATGAACAGAAAGACAACCAGGTGCTCAGTCGTCTGGGTTTCGCGATTCGTCAACGACTGAGCCGCGATATTGTCGACACCCTGTTTACTACGGAAACGAATTCGTCCACCGACGGCGGCCTGGAATCTGTCACCGATATCAAGTGGAAGGCTAACGATCGGCTGGCTTACACCGGAAAGCTAACCCTGTTCAAAGCGCTCTTCTTCTCGGAGAAGGATTCCTTTGCCGGAACGCCGTACGCCGATGACTGGAAGGCCGTTGATGTCAACTGGGAAAACATCGTCAACGCATCCATCACAAAACTGGTTACGGTGAACTTTTACACGCAGTTCCTGTATGACAAGCAAGTGAGTGTGAAGGGTCGTTTCAAGCAGACGCTTGGTATCGGCCTGGTTTTCAAGCTGGTATAACAGGTTTGTTCTCTGAATTGAATGACAGGGCGGCGGCTCCAACGAGCCACCGCCCTTGTTGGTTTGGGATGCGACATGCTCGAAGCAATCAGTTGCACGATTTGCGTGAACTAACCGGACACCTGAGCTGTTCTAACACAACCGAGTAATCATGCACCGGCGTGAGATAAGCTCACGGCAATATCAGAGGAACTGATTTGATGAAACAGACAATACTTCGCAGCGCGTTGCTCTACAGCGGCGCCCTGATTATGCTCGGCCTCCTGGGTTACTTTGCTACCGGCCGCCAGAGCGTGACCGCCCTCATTCCGGCCTTTTTTGGACTGGTTGTGTTTGGTGTCATGGCGATCACCGGACGGGTCTCTCGTCCGACCGTATCGGCCTGGGTATTGACCGGGCTGGCGGTGGTGGGGGTGATTGCCACCATTACCGGGGTGCCTAAAGTCGTCACGCTGATTTCGGGCGGCGACATTGCCCGGCCGGCCGCCGCTATCAGCCAAACTGTCATGGCGGCCGTATCTATCGTGTTTGGCGCCTTTGGTTTGAGGCTGATCCGCAGCAGCCGGAATTCGACCGCCGATGCGCTCGCCGGCTAAAGTAGTTGCCAATATGGATTATTTGTGTATATTATCCCGATGTCCGCGGGCAACAATCCCGCGGACAGCGAGTTAACAAAACCATGACGCTGCCTGACAACATCCTTCATTCCTCGGGACCGGTGCGGACTACCGTGGCCCTGTTGCTTTTTGCGGCGGCCCTGCTGGTTGCATCCGGCGACCTCCTGGCCGAGAGGGCCGACAACGGCTGTCAGGACGAGTGTTGCGATTCCTGTCGCGACCTCGTGGATTGCGTTTGTTGTGCCCACGCCGGCATGGGTGTGGTTGATTCCGGATACGAGCCGTCCGGTGTAGATACACCGGTGGCAGGCATTCTGGTATTCGGTAGTGTTGACTGTGACACCTGTCTTGCCTTTCCGATTGATCATCCCCCTCAGAACTTTCTCCTCAAGTGCTAGCCGTCGGCCTGTGCCGACTTCAGAGTTCCCGGTCATGAGCTGATCCGCCGTGTTGTCGGCAGGTCGTATGTCCGCGGAGTGGTTTCACTGTATGGCTTTTGTGGAGACTGACCAATGACATCGCATGGTACTACATTCCGTTTCATCCTGATGCTCACGCTCCTGGCGACCGTCATCGGGTGCGGCGGCGCGGAAACGCCCGAACCTGAGACATTCAGCCTGGATTCTGCAACCGAACACAAGGATCACGATCACGCTCCGGGTGACCAGCCGACGAGCGAGGCAATCGACTGGTGCCGGGAGCACTCGGTGCCGGAGTCGGTGTGCACCCAATGTGACAGTACGCTCATAGCCGGATTCAAAGCGACCGGTGACTGGTGCGGCGGACACGGCCTTCCCGAGTCGCATTGCCGGTTGTGCAATCCGCAGATCCGATTTCCCCAGGAGGAAAGGCTGCGCGAGCTTGCGCTTGCCGAAAGTGACGGTGATATTGCCGTATCACTGTTGTTTCGCCCGAACTCGTCCGTCTGTGCCACCAATGACGCGCTGATTCAGTTTGCCTCCGAGACGACCGCGGAACGGGCTGGGTTATCGGTGCACCAGGTGCGATCGCAGTCAGTTGCATCCGCGATCGAGGCGCCCGCAGAGCTTGTGTTCGATGAGTCCGCATCGACTGTGGTCTCCACTACCATACCCGTGCTGGTGTCGCGGTGGCTGGTGTCGCCGGGCGACCCGATTTCCGAGGGCGATGTTATGGCGGTGGTTCAGTCACCGGCAATGGCCGATCTGCAGGCGGATCTTTTGTCTGCGTTTGCCGCGGATAAGGTCCAGCAAAAAGAGGTCGCCCGCCTGGAAGCGCTGAAGGCGCGGGATCTGGTCAGCGAGGCCGACTACGAACGGGAGGTCGCCCACGGTGAGAGAACCCGGGCCGAATATATTGCCCTGCGCGGTTTGCTGAAATCGGCCGGTCTGAGTGAGGGCGACCTGAGCGAGATTCTTGCACATCGGAAGATATCGAATCATTTCGCTCTGCGAGCGCCGTCGGACGGCGTGCTGGTTGAGCGAAAGGCCCGGGTGGGCGATTTGCTTGCAGCCGGCGAGGCGCTGGCGCTTTTGGCCGACCCGGCCGCCATGTGGATCGAGGCCAGAGTATCCGGGGTCCAATTGCGCCAGATTGAGCGCGGTCAGGAACTGACTTTCTCATCCGATGGTCGCGGGTTGAGCCGTGTTGGCGGACGGGTCATCTGGGTATCGCGCTACCTGGACCCGCACACGCGCACGGGTACGGTGCGAGCCGAGGTGGTGGATCGCTCACACTATCTCAATGCAGGTGAATTCGGTCGTGTGTCAATAGCGGGGTCGCAGAATGATCACGTCATCCTGGTGCCCAAAGACGCCGTCCAGTGGGAGGGCTGCTGCAACGTGGTTTTTGTGAGAGAGACCGACTATCGCTACCGGCCGCGTAAGATTGAATTCCACGACGGCGCCGGGCCGTACTACCGCGTGACCGACGGCCTTCGGGCCGGCGAGGATGTTGTCGTGAACGGTGCTTTCCTGCTGAAGACTGAACTGAAAAAATCAAGCATTGGTGCCGGTTGCTGCGGCATCGAGCCGGTGGGTTGAGGCAGACTATGCTGAAAGCACTGGTAGAATTTACGTTGAACCGACGGTACGTGATCCTGGCTCTGGCCGGCGTGTTGTGTCTGCTGGGTATTAAGGCGTTGTGGAGTCTGCCGTTTGACGCCTTTCCGGACACCACACCCGTTATGGTTCAGGTCAACCTGTCGGCTCCCGGCTGGGCTCCCGAGGATCTGGAGCGTCTGGTGACCTACCCGATCGAACAATCACTCACCGGACTGGCCGGACTCGACGAAATGCGGTCGCTAACCAAATACGGTCTGTGCCAGGTGACCACCATCTTCGACGAGGGTGTTGATCTTTACCTGGCGAGGCAGCAGGTCAGCGAGCGTCTGTTGACGGCCGATCTGCCCGACGGTATCGGCAAGCCGGAACTGGGTCCGGTGTCTACCGGTCTCGGCGAGGTGTTTCACTACCTTGTGGTCGGTGATTCGCTGTCGTCGACCGAGGCTCGTACCCAACAGGACTGGATTCTCAAGCCGCAATTGCAGGCGGTTCCCGGAGTGGCGGAGATCAACAGCTGGGGCGGGTTTGTCAAACAGTACCTCATCCTGTTTAATCCCGATCGATTGGCGCAGTACCACCTGACGCTGGAAACGGTAGTGTCCACCATCCGCAACGATCTCGGTAATGTGCCCGGAGGACAAATTATCCGAGGCGGCGAAATGACACTGGTGCGCGGAATCGGTGTGGTGGAATCACTCGAAGACATACGCGACGTTGTCGTGGCAACGGTAGAGGGCGTCCCGGTCCGCGTGGCCGATATCGCCGATGTGGCAATCGGTCATG
>JAHIVM010000374.1 GCA_018816665.1 Candidatus Zixiibacteriota bacterium | reverse complement strand
GATTGACATTTCGGACATCACGGCCGTGGTAGTCAAACACAACGCCGCCCGATAGCGACTCTCGGCGTCTGGAAAAGTTCTTATCGATAGAAACGGGGAGTCGGCATTTGAGCCGGCTCCCCTTCTTCATTCCGCACGGCTCTTCTCCTCATAAATAGGTGTATTTTTCAGGGCTGCTTGTAACGCTACACTTGTGACGGTCGTTGAGTACGGGAGCACGGACCCTGCTTAAACTTCAAGACTAAGGCGATTTATGAAAAGCAGTTACCAGGCGGAGATTCTTATTTGTGCCGATTGCGGGGAGGAATTCGTTTTTGCCCGCTCAGCTCAGGAGTACTTTGCCGAGAAGGGTTTCTCATGGAAGCCTACTCGGTGTAAGTCCTGTCAGCACAAGCACAAAGAGCGAAACGGCAAGAATCGCAGCGAGGTAACTGCGCGCCGGGATTTGGACTGTTCGGACAATGCAAGGTGCAACTGAACAGCGCCCAAACGGCGGGGAGAGATTCGCGGAGTCTTTGACTGTGGTGTGTACCATCGGTTTTAATACGGGAACCGACGGCTTTGGCACCACAGTCAGACGACCCGCTAATGCGATGTCCAACAACGGCTTGACGGAAGAACTCGCAAGCCTGAAGAGCATGAATTCCAAACCAACCCTCGTTACTCTAAGATTCTGCAATTTCGCCGGCCAGAGGGTCGCGCGGACCAGAACCACTTTTACGAGTGGAACCGGGCTTTTTGGTGAGTTGGGTGCCACGATATACTCGCCTCAAAAAAGTAGTATCGATCTTCGGTCGGCGGTCTTGCGGAATTATAAGGTGTTGGTATGAAATAGATTACGAGTACAAACTCTCTTCTGTGTATGTGTGCTTCATACTAAGCCGAGCCCGCCTTTCGAGACGGGCTCTCCTTTTTTCTCCAAAAAACTGAGATGAATATCCCCCTCATTGTGCCTTGACGTATCAAGACATACGATGACAGTACCGATGTCATCTATATGTATCCTGTGAGGAAACAACGCCTTATTGTGCTTTTGATTTTCTGCCTGGTGGCAGCATTGACCGGCACAGCGGCAGTTCGGGCGGCGACCTACTACGTCTCGCCCACCGGCAGTGATCTGGCCGATGGAACCAGCGTGCCCAACGCCTGGCTCACCATCGACAATGGTGATCGCAAGGGCTGGATTTCCGGCGGCGACACCATCCGGGTACTGGCCGGTACCTATCCCTATACCACCAGCATGGAATTGGCCACGCCCGGTACGGCTGCACTGCCGACGGTGTACATCTCCGAGGTCACTCTTGGGGCAGTGGTCGATTTTGGGGGCACCAACTCCATTGTCCGCATGACCGGCGCCCACATGCAGTTTCTCGGCTTTGAGGTATCCAATACCGGGGAAGATACTTTCTACCTGCTGGGGGATTCCTGCCTCGTTGAGTTCTGCTACCTGCACAACGCTGCCAAGGACGGCATAAGGCTTGAGGGCAGCCATAACGTTATCCGGCACAACACGATTGCCGATCACTCTGACAACGGTATTAATCACCGAGATACGGGAACCAACAACCGCATTTATGGCAACACCATTTACGGATGCGCCAAAGACGGGGTCGAACTTCAGGGCGGCGTCACGGGTGTCCGCATATTCAATAACTGTATCGTTGATGTTGATAAGGGTATAGACGGTTCCTCGAGCAACGGTATCGTTGGTTTTAACTGCATATGGAACAACGTCGGCAATGACTACGACGGCATCGCTGATTCCGCCGGCGGCATAGCGGCAGACCCGTTGTTCACCGACGCAGCGAGCCACGACTTCACGCTTCTGGCCGGCTCCCCGTGCATCGACCGCGGTCTGGATCTCGGGTATCCTTTCGTGGGTGACGCTCCCGATATGGGAGCCGATGAATCATCGGCTCACGCCCCGGTGGTGTACTGGGTGTCGGTGACCGGCGATAATGCCAACGACGGCCTGGATTCCACCTCGGCCTGGCGAAACATCATGCACGGTGATACGCTGGGTGTTATGGGGCCGGGGGATACGGTCAATGTCATGGCCGGCACGTATGCGATCACTCGTCCGCGCTGGTTGACCGCATCGGGGACCAACACGGCTTACATCACGTACCGTTCGTTTGGAGACACCAGAGCGATTGTAGACATCGGGCTGGCGGATTCGTCGTGCATAGTCGTTACCGGCAAACACACTGTTGTTGAAGGTTTCGAACTTCGCAACTCCGGTCACAACGGCCTCATTGTCGCGGCGGATTCCTGCATCATCGGGAACAACTACTGTCACAACAACGGTTGGGATGGTATCCATATTCAGGGTGATGACATTCTGATTCTTGGTAACCTGACTCTCGATAACAATCAATCAGGTATCGAAAACACAACGGGCGCGCAGCGTAATTCCATAGTCAACAATACCATCTTTCGGAATGGCACTAACGGCATCCTGTGCCTGGCCTTTGGGGCGCAGTCACGCGCCTACAACAACATCATTGTGGCCAACGACACCGGCATCTGGGGATATTCGGACTTCATTTGTGCTTACAACGATGTGTGGGGTAATGTCGCCTCCTCGTACGAAAACGGCGCGGTCGATTCCGCAGGCGGTGTGTCGGTCGATCCGCTGTTTGTCGATACCTCGGCAGTCGATTTTACACTTCAACAGGGCTCACCGGTCATTGATGCCGGCCTTGACAAGGGATATGATTTCAACGGCCCCGCGCCCGACATGGGCGCCTATGAGGCGCCGTCGCTGGCGACGATCTCGATCACGCCGGTCCTTGACACGCTGAAGGCGGATTCATCATATCAGTTTACCGTCACCGCTCTGGATACGGCCGGCATGCCCGCCGATCCGGGCAATCTCACGTGGTCGCACACATTTGCCAGCGGGGCGATCGACGACACCGGGTTGTTTGTTCCGGACCTCGTGGGCAGCGGTGAGGTGTCGGTCGAGTCAGACATCTGGGGCATCACAGGTGTGACAGCCACCATGGTCGTAGCCCCCGGAATGCTTGATAGCTTGATCGTAGCTCCGGATCGCGACACGATCTCGGCAGATTCCACTCGGAGTTTTACGCTCACCGGCCACGATGCCAACGGCAATGTCACGACTGACTACGGTACGATCGATTGGACCGTCGAAGGTGGCATCGGTACTATCGATGCCGCCGGATTGTTTGACGCCACCACAGTCGGCGCCGGTTTCATCAATGCCGTCTCAAGTTTGGGCGTATCTGACAAGTCTGATTCGGTTTTTGTGGTCGCCGGTGAACCAGCCACGCTGGAAGTACTCCCGGCCAACGTCTCGCTGGGGAGAATCTCGTTCCGTCAATTCGCCGCTAATGGCTACGATGCCGACGGCAATGCGATCGGCGCGCTGACTGACTCAGTGACCTGGTCGACCACTGATCCCGGCGGCGCGATAACCAGCGGGGGCTTGTATCGGTCGGGAACTGTTTCCGGCAATTACGATGTGACTGCGGAG
>JAHIVM010000373.1 GCA_018816665.1 Candidatus Zixiibacteriota bacterium | reverse complement strand
CCTGGGTGCCATGTCCGGCGGTATGAAGCAGCGGGTGGGGATTGCTCAAGCGCTGCTTAACGATCCGAAACTTCTGATCGTTGACGAACCCACGGCCGGGCTGGACCCGGAAGAGCGCATTCGGTTCCGCAATTTGCTCAGTGAACTGGCCGGGGACCGCATTGTACTGTTGTCATCGCATATCGTTTCGGATGTTGAAGCTGTGGCCAACTTGATCGCTATCATACGGAAGGGCCGACTGATAGCATCTGCTCCACCCGGCGACCTTCTCAAAACGGTGACGAATCGGGTGTGGGAGGCTGTTTTCCCGGCACCCGCTATGGAGCACCTGAAACGCACCCACATTGTAGGCAACACCGCGAATACCGGCGAAGGTATTCGGGCGCGCGTTATTGGCGAAGGATCCCCATCCCCAAGGGCGGTGGCTGTCACACCAACTCTCGAGGACGCCTACCTGCGTTTATTGGACGAGGCGGGAAACGGCACGGACCGTGAATAAGCCCGCGATCCTCTACCAGCTGGTCACGGCGGACTTCAAAGAACGCACGCGCAGTTATGCCTACCTGCTCACCCTGCTCGGGGCCGTCTTTTTCGGCTACCTGGTGATGACCGGCCAATACTCCGTGCAGTTCAGCGACTATGCTTTTGTGTACAACTCTGCCTGGGTCGGCACCCTGACGGCTGTTTCCGGCTCGCTGATATTTCTTCTCGCCGGATTTTATGTGGTGCGGACATCAATAAGCCGCGACCGTCGCACCCGAGTGGGGGAGATCATCGCCGCCACCACCCTGAACGGTCGGGATTACATAGCGGCGAAATTCATCAGCAACCTGTGTGTGCTGCTTTCCATGATGGCCGTGCTGGCGTTGGTGGCGTTTGTAAATCTCCTGTTTCGTGCCGCACCGGGCGGCATTGATGTTCTCGATTTTGCGGTACCGTTTGTCACCCTGGGCGTGCCGGCCATGGCTGTGGCCGCGGCTCTGGCCGTGCTGTTTGATACCGTGCGGTGGCTGCGCGGGAGCATTGGTAACATCATTTACCTGTTCACGGCGGAAACCCTGATAGTAGCAGGCATGCTCGCCACGAGCGCTCTTGATGTCGCCGGACTGAATCTCTTCATCGCCAACGCTGAGGCGGCTATCCGACAATCGTATCCCGGGGCTCACATAGCCATGCAGATGGGTTTCCTGGCTATTGCCGGCGATGTCGGGGCACAGGGCACAATCCCTGTGCTGTGGCACGGCATTCAATGGTCGGCCGGAGTGCTTCTGCAGCGGCTCGCGTGGGTCGGTCTTGCGGTTGGCATCGCAGCGTTCTCAATACCGTTTTTTGATCGCTTTGATCCGGCCTGTGACAAAACGAAAGCAAAGCGCAAAGTCAAGCAACAGAAGGTTCGCGCCACGCGGAAACCACACAGGAGCGATCTCACTATCCCGACCTACGGGAATATCCCGGTGGCGAAACCTGTCTTCAGTCTGCCCGGTATGTATGTCGCCGAGTTGCGTCTCATGCTGAAAGGATTGCACTGGGCCTGGTATCTGATCGCTGCCGGTTTACTGGTCGCCCAACTGGCGGCTCCCTACCAGATTGTGCGATCGTTCCTGATACCGGCCGCCATGGTGTGGCCGCTGCTGATCTGGTCAGCCATGGGAACCCGGGAAACCCGTCATAACACCGGCCAACTGCTGTTCTCATCGCCGGCACCGGTGGCACGTCAGCTACCGGCTGTTTTGCTGGGTGGACTGACAGTCTCGTTGCTGGCCGTGGTCGCCATGACTCTGCGATCGTTGGTTCACGGTCACACATTGTATGCTCTGACCATACTTTCCGGGGCACTGCTCGTTCCCTCTCTGGCTCTTTTTTCCGGTATCACCACCGGCAGCAAGAAACTCTTCGAGGTAGTGTATCTCATCGTCTGGTACGTGGGGTCGGTGGACAAGTTGTCGCAGCTGGATATTCTGGGGACTACCGATCTCTCAGTATCTGTGGGGAGAGTTGCCGTGCTGAGTGTTCTGGCACTCGGTTTTATCACGCTCGCGGCCTTCGCCCGAGTGCGACAGTTGCGGGCGTAGCAGGTGCTCCGCCGGAGGGCCTGATCACAGGCTCTGTCTGAGCGTCACGCCAAAGAGTGAGGCAATGACGAGGACGGCGCCCGCGCCCACCAGACATCCCGTCATTTTGCCCAGCGATGTTGTGAGCGGATCGCGCGATTCATCGATTCCCCTCTTTCGCAGCCACCGGGCAATGGCACCCTCGAAAAAGCCGGCGATTCCATCCGTTAGCGCGTCACCTACCACACCACCGGCTATGGCGCCGGCCACCCCAAACGTGAGACCGCCCCAAAGGGCCGGGATGACCAGCAGTCCGGTATCAATGGCGCCAAAAATCAGATCGGGAGCGGCTGATCTCAGCGAGCGTCTCTGGACCAGTAGACCGAAAATGGGCAGACCACCGAGCAGCAGGATAACCGGACCCACAGGCCAGTTGCGCTGCAACGTGTGAATGGCGGCCAGGGCAACGGCAACGGCTATGACCGCAAAAAGCAGGGTTGACCGGAGGCTGAATATCGCGTGCTCATGGCTGCCCCCGGAATATCCTTCGTCTTTTGGCGAATTGTCGGGTTTCACGGGACTGTACTCCTGTTCGCAGTGGAGAATGAGGCGTATGTCTGAGCAATATATGTCGCGAGTGATATCCGACACAAGAACTCCTGCAACCACATAGTCCGACAAACAAAAAGGGCCGCGCCCGATTGTCAGGCGCGACCCCTGTGCTCGGAGGGGAGCCGAATAGGATCTACTTGATGAGCAACATCTTCTTCGTCATCGAGGCCTCACCAGCCTGAAGACGATACAGGTAGACTCCCGAACTCACCCGCTGCCCGCCGCCGTCGCGACCATCCCAGATGATCGAGTGGTCACCGGCTGACAGGTACTGGTCGATCAGTGTGACAACCGGTCGTCCAAGAATATTGTACACATCCAATCGGACTTCCCCGCCACGGCCGAGCGAAAACACGATCGTCGTGCTTGGGTTAAACGGGTTGGGATAATTGTCGAGCGCCGAAACGGTGACAGCCGACTGGACTTCCAGAACAACCGTCAGCAATACCGGCTCCTCGATACCTTCCACGTAAAACAGCACCGAATCACCGTACCATCCGGGAGCCAGGGTACCGGGATCAACCGCCACGGCAAATGAGTCGCCGGTCATGCCAATGGAATCCGGGAGGTAAACAAACTCCGGCAGACTGTCAAGACTGTACGGTACACCGGTGACAAAGGCCGGAGCGTTGGTGGAATGCACCGTTACCCACTTGATGAATTCGCTTCCGGACCGCCCGCCGCTCGCGAACTCCAGTAACTGCGGCACCACCCAGGCAGAGTCATCGCCCGTGACGACAGTATCCTGAATGAACGTGTAGTACGCGCAGTTCGAACAGCCTTCCATCGGCAGCGTATCGCCGAATATGATGCGCTCCATCAACTGGTAGTCGCTGCGATCGATTGTGCAGTCGAAGTTGACATCCGCATTCCCGATACAAGGCAGGTACGACGCCTCACCGACTGTGAGCACCGAGTCCAGGTAGGCGTAGTCGGCGATCTCGTAAGCAATACCGTTGTCGTTGACATCACCGGCTTCGGTGCAGCAGACTGTGTCGCCCGGAACGCCCGCGGTATCGATCACCAGGTAAACGATGGCATACCTGGGCGATGGCACGTTGTCCTCGACGTAAAACGCCAGGGTGTCCACATACAGGCCGGGCTCAAGCCCGGTACCGTCGCTGACGGTGAACCTCACGGTGTCATCGGTAACGCCGGCCGTATCCAACAGCGTGATGAAGTCATTCTGACCCAGCACGCTTACGGTATATGCGGCCGGTCCCTTGGTGGCGCGAATCTCCACCTGTCCGGGAACTGTGAAGGGACTGTCGGCGGGCATTTCAAAGGCCTGGGCATACGGAACAGTGGTGGCCGTCCCATAGCCGGAACCGGTGGAGTCGCCCGACCACAACATGACGATGGCGTAGCGCGGCGAATTCGAGGCGTTTTCAATATCGATACGGAGAGTGTCAACGTACACGCCGCCGGGAAGTCCGGCCGCGCTTTCGAGACGGATGCGCACAGAATCATCGGTGAATCCAACCGTATCGATCACCGTCACGAAATCAGCAAAGTCGTTCACATGCGCGGTAAAAAACGCACCTGTATCGGTACACTCGACAAAAACACTGCTCTCAAACGAGAACGGCTGATCCTCGAGAACCTCAAAGCCCTGCGCATACGGGGAAACCGTGGCTGTGCCCTGAGGCGGAAGGGTATCGCTTACCACCAGGTAGACCAGGGCACGAACCGGGTTGTTGGATACACCGTCCACGTCGAATACGATAGTATCGACGTAGAATCCTGGATACAAACCAACTGCACTGCTGACGGTGAAGAGCACCGAGTCGTTGGTCGTGCCGGCCGTATCCAATAGGGTAACGAAGTCCGGCGCCTCAATGTCGTCAACCACGTGGACCGTGTAGCCCGTGGGATTGTTGCTGGCAAACAGGCTGACCGCCCCGAAATATGAGAACGGAGTGTTTGGCTCTACTTCGAAGTACTGGGCGTAAGGAATCGCCGTGGCAGTATCCATCGGAGTCATCGAGGTATCTGCAACGTACAAAGTGATTACTGATGCCACGGGGCTGTTGAGAGCACTATCGACGTAGAATGTGATTGTGTCGGAATACCAGCCCGGCGCCAGGGAGGCGCTGCTCACGACATTGAAGGTCAGACTGTCGTAGGTGAAGCCAACCGTGTCATGCAATTGAACGAAGTCAGGCGTGTCGTGAATCTCGACCCGATAGAACTGAGGATCGGAGGTCGTGCCGATCTCCACCACACCCACCTGCTGTGAGTCAATGCCGTACTGCGAGTAGTAATCGCGACTGTACGGCCAGACGCGAGCATACACACCCGAAGGGATGGAATCTCGTATCTCGGTCTGTATGGTTGCGACAGCCGGATTAACGCAACCGTCGACCCAGCAGCGGATCGTATCGTAATAGAACCCCGGCGCCGGCGCATTGTCTGAGTCCATTTGAACCCGCACGGAGTCGTTGGTGACCCCCATGGAGTCGACCAACGAGATCAGGCCACTGCCCGGCGCCATCAACTCGACGGAGAAGTCGGCCGGTGCGTTGGTGGACCACAGTGTGCCTCCGGCGACAAGCACCTGACCGGTGCCCATGAACGACGTAAAGTATATGGTAGTCGGATTGAACTCGGCATAGGCGAGAGTATCGCCATACGGCAGAACATCAATCCTGACCGTCAACTCAACCGGATTGTCAACACCGTCGACATGGATCAGTTTGGTAAAATCATACAGACCCTCCGGCAAATCGTACGGTTCAATCATTACTGCGAGCGTATCATTGGTGTATCCGACCGAGTCCATGAGGAACACGTAGACATTTCCGGTGTCCGCACTCTCCGCGAAGTAGGCCGCCGGCGCATTCGTTGAAGTCAGTACCGTGTGCTGAATCGGGGGCACAAAGTAGTAGGTGCCGATCTGATACTCAAAGAAAAGCGTGTCGGGCGTCACGGCTGCCGTTTCACCCGCCTGTTGCGCCGCCAGGAGCGAGGCTGTTGGATTACACAGGCCGGCTCCCATATCACCCACATGCTCGGGATTGAGAGCATCAATGTTGGTCGCTGAGGCGGATATCAGGTCAGCCACTTCAGACCAGGTCAGTTCCGAATCTGCCTGAAGCAGCAGGGCGGCCTGACCGGCAACGAACGGCGATGAGAAACTTGTTCCGGTCCACCAGGCGAAGTATTCACCCTGGTAGGCTGAATACACGTTGTTGCCCGGAGCGCAAATAGTGATCGTCTCGCCTAGATTGGTGAAGTCCGTGACGGACATGGCGGAATCAACCGCTGCCACGGACAGGGCCTGGCTCTCAGCCGCCGGGTAGACGGGTGAGAGTTTGGTTTCATTCCCGGCTGCCGCGACAACGACCACTCCCTGGTTAGCCGCCCAGTCAATGGCGTCCCGCACGGCCAGGTGACGTTCCATGAGCACCAGGCTCAGGTTAATCACCCGGCAGCCGTCCAGAACAGCCTGCTCGATTGCGCGGGCGACCGAGTAGCCGTCACCAAATCCCTCGTTGTCAAAAACGCGGTAGGCCCGCAGAGCGGCGTCGGGGGCAATCAGGTGGGCCACGCCGGCCACGAAAGTCCCGTGACCGCTGGCAACACCGTCGGCCTCGTCGAACGCCACCGCGTCATCGTCGACATAGTCGTACCCGTACACCGCGCTGCCGTCGAGGGCCGCGTGATCGATATCAACACCGCCGTCGATTATTCCGATCGTAATGCCGTTTCCGGTGGCATAGGTGTGGGCCGTGCCGAGATCAAGCAGATCGACGGCCGGTTGATCCGGGTAACTGCCCACCTGTTGCTCGTCTGAGAAGGGGTAGCTCCCCTGTACCGGGTGGAGTTGATTGGTCACGTAGTTCGGATGGGAATACTCCACTTCCGGCGACATGGCCAGTTCTCGGGCGGCCACGCGAGGATCCACCTGGTCGTCCAATTCCAGCAAATACGCGCCGGATTGGAGTTGCGGGTCCTGCACCATGGCGTCGAATTCCTCACCGAACAGGGAGTCCGGGTGGGCGAAGCCGGTGAATTTTACGACCAGTTGTGAGGGGATGAATTCTACCGGCCGATCACTCTCGACATCGCCGTCCCAGTCGGACCGGATGTTGTTGGGGTCACCGGCCAACATGGACGATCCCGTCAGCAGGATCGCGACACAACACAGCGCCAGCACTCGCAGTATTGAGTTTCTCAAGATTGGTGTGTTGCTATTCATAATTCACTCCTTGCCGACAACAATCGGCTACGTCTCCTTTTCAT
>JAHIVM010000372.1 GCA_018816665.1 Candidatus Zixiibacteriota bacterium | reverse complement strand
TGCTTGGAGAAGTGTTGATCGACGGTCAGCGGTTCGCCGACCTGCTGGTGTTTGGATCGACCGTGGACAATGACGGCAATCGCTGGGACCACGGATCAGTCAGCATTACGATCGCCGGGCGGCACCTTGCAGCCACCGATCTCAGGCAGCGGGACGCCGTTTCTCCGGACTCTGGCGACCGTGACATCACCCGGTCTCCGTCTTCCTCCGCCGCCGACTACGTGATCGTGACCTCGGCCGCCCTGGCCCCGGCCTTGCAGCAACTGGCCGCCTATAAGAATGAATCGGGATACGCTACGATCATCACAACAGTCGAGAACATAGTTGCATCCTATGCCGGTCGCGATGACGCCGAGCGGGTGCGCAATTACCTGATAGAATTCTACGCCGATGGCGGACGGTACGTTTTGCTGGCCGGCGATGAAACAGTTGTACCCATTCGCTACGCCTACCATTACAACACCAGCTCGACACCCGATCCCGATGCTTTGCAGGTCTGTGATTTGTATTTCGCTGATATTACCGGTGACTGGGACAAAGACAATGACGGTGTCTGGGGCGAACGGTACGATGACGCCGCCGACCTGACTCCCGAATTGTGGCTGGGCCGACTGCCGGTCAACAACGCGGTCGAAGTCGCCAATTACACGAACAAACTGATTGCCTACGAGACCGATCCCGGCGACGGCAACCGTGACTACCTGGAACGGGCATATTTCTTTTCCTCGGACCAGATGCGCGATTACAGCAACGGCGGTCAACACGGGCGCATCGCCCGGGCCTATCCGGAGATCTTTGCCATCGACACCGCCAGCGGCGTCGAACTATCTCAGGGCGATGACGTGGCGCCGACCAATTTGCCCGCCGACGTTCTCGATGACACCCTGTCGGCCGGCTTTGGCATCGTCAACATAATTGCCCACGGCGGCAGCAATGCCTTCGTGGTTCGGTCCTCCGGCTATAACGAATTCCCGAAATCGTTTTTCGGCGAGACCCAGTGCGATGGGCTGGCTGCCAACAATCGCACCGCTTTTTACTATTCGCTGGCCTGTTCCAACGGGGCTTTCGATCTCGACCAACCGCCGTACAACGAGACTGCGCCCAACCTGGCCCAGTTGCTGATCGGTTGTGAACATGCCGGCGCGGTTGGTTTTGTGGCCTATTCCCGCTGGGGATGGATCAACTCCAGTTACCTGCTGCAAACGACCTTCTTTGATTCCCTGTTTGCCCATCCGGACCGACCGGCCGTACAGGCCATGTACGATTCCAAAGCGACTTACTACTACTATCGCGATCTCGTATACGGCCAGAACTACCTCGGCGATCCCACCTTACGGGTGCACACCGGAAGACCGGATGATCTGGATGTCGCCACCGTCTACACCAAAGGTGAGTTTGAACTCACGGTCCGCTCCAACGGCACGCCGATCGCCGATTGCGCGATCACCGTAGCCGAGGATGGCCAGATGCTGGCGACTTACCGGACCGATGGCGACGGTCGCGTGATCATGGAGGATGCCTTCTCATCCGGCACCACCTATACGATTACCGCCTCTCGCGCCGGCTATTGCCTTGAACAGGTAGCCTTCTCTCCGTCGGTAGTGACCGACATTGATGACGACAATCTGCTGCCCGGATCGTATCGGCTGGCCCAGAACTACCCCAACCCGTTTAACCCGTCGACCGTTATCGATTTCGAGATACCGCGCCAGAGCGCTGTCACGCTAATAGTCTATAACGTGTTGGGACAACAGGTCGCCACCCTCGCAGAGCAAGATCTGTCGGCGGGCGTCCATAGCGTTACGTGGGACGGCCGCGACGATACCGGCGGCGCAGCCGCCAGCGGCGTGTACTTCTATCGCCTGCAAGCAGGCGATTTCAGCGCTGCCAGAAAAATGATTCTCCTGCAGTGATTCTTCCTGACCCACCTCCCACCGCGCGGGGCCGCCTTTCTTTTGAATCCAAAGGCGGCTCCGCCTGCCTTTTCCAAGTCTGAGCTTTACGCGCCCCGAGAGATAGTGTACTA
>JAHIVM010000371.1 GCA_018816665.1 Candidatus Zixiibacteriota bacterium | reverse complement strand
TCTCAATTCCATTGTGGGTCGCCAGGCCCGCTACTCCACGCCGGACATTCAGGACTACCTGCGCGACGTTATCGTAGCGCGGCTGAATGATCTGCTCGGCGAAGATCTTGATACTATCCTGGAATTGCCGGCGCTTTATACCGAACTGGCTGAGAAGTTCAAGCACATCGTCTGCATTGAGTTTGAGAAATACGGTCTGGAACTGGTGGACTTTTATATCTCGTCCATCACACCGCCCGAGGAAGTGTCGAAAATGATCGATCAACGTTCCGGCCTGGAAGCCGTGGGCGACCTGGATAACTTCCTGAAATTCCAGATGGCCAAGGGGCTGGGCGCCACCGGAGGAGCGGCCGCCGCGGGTTCCGGCATGGGCATGGCAGCCGGAGTTGGCCTTATGGTCCCGGGCATGCTGAACAAAGTGTTCTCTCCGGAACAGCAGGAGCTGAAACGGGAGCCGGTGGCCACGGTCACCTGTCCCAAATGCCATACGGATACGCCGGAGCAGTCACGGTATTGTTATCGCTGCGGACATCAAATGATAGCCCAGAACAACTGCCCGTCGTGCAGCAAAGATCTGCCGACCGAGGCCAGCTTCTGCATGTATTGCGGCTATCGCCTGGACAGCAACCTCGCCTGTCCCCATTGTCAGGCCGAGCTGATTCCGGGATCCAAGTTCTGTGGCAAATGTGGCGGAGCGGTAAGTGGTGACAACGACCAGCCGTCAAAATAGCAGCGGCTTTTTTATCGGTGTTGGTTGCCCCGGATGCGGCGCTGTCCTGGCACTGGACGAGGGTTTTTTTGTCACCTCCTGCTCGTACTGCGGCTCGGTTCTGCGCGTCCTCATGCCGGAGATCCCTCCGGCCTTCATGGTGAAAAGCGGTCTGGACACTACCCGGGTCCGGTTTCATCTGGACCGCCACCTCAAAAACCACAACCAGCCGTTGACCGGTTCGGATCTACAATTCAAGCGGATCTACTATCCATACTGGAAGGTTGACGCCTCCCTGCTGAAGGCGCGCAACCGCATTGAGGAACGGGTGTATGTTTCCGAAGCCGGTTCGGAATCCCAGACCGAGCATGTCGACCGCAAGCAGAAGACGGATATTCGGATTACCCCGTACACCGTGACAGTGGCTGCCGGCGCCCCGCTGGCCGGTCTTCCCGATTCACTCGGCGTTCGATCGGAGTCGATCCGCATGGTTCCCTTCTCTCAAGATAATCTGGAGGGGGATTTCGATGCCCTGCCTGTTCTTCGTTCCTGGGACCAGATACGCAGTCGTATCGTGCAAGCCGTTGCGCGCATGAACGAAATTAACCCGGCCGCCTTTGGAAGAAACATTACGCGGCTGTTCACGCCGGAGTTTTCGCTGGTGTATTTCCCGTTTTACGCCGTGGAATCGTACGAAGAACGTTACCGTCGGTTTTTGCTCGACGGTCTCACGGGTCGGGTGTTGTCGACAGGAGATCCGGTGGAGCAGCCGCAACCGGTCCTCAACATTGCCGACGGACAACAGGCTGTCACGGAACCGCAGGCCGCTCGGCCGCCGGCCGTTGTTGATCGGATATCCTTCGCCGAGGACGATGTGCCGCTGGAGCCGCCGGAGTTTTCGCCCGGTGAACTGAATGTCGACTTCCATCGCTGCACCAACTGCGGCGTTGACCTGCCGGCGGTGCAATCCTGCGTTTACTACTGCCGCAACTGCAAAGAGATGCAAATACTGGAGCGGAGTGAAATCAGTTCCGTGACCGTGGAAATGGCCGGGGACAGCGCCGGACCGGACGATCGTCTGGTTCCCTTCTGGTGGCTGACATTGTCAGGACCCGATGCCGGCAGACTGGGCAAGCTGTTTGGATCACTTAAGCCGGTTGACCGGCTGGTGATACCGGCCTTCGAGACCGCCCATTTTGACGGCATGTACAAACTGTCCAGGCGCATCACCGCAGCGTTCGACAAACTGCCCCGGCATCGGACGCAGGCACTCGATGACCGCTGTATTCCGGTGCAGGTACGTCCGGCCCAGGCGGTTGCCAATGCCGAGATAATCATCTGCCGCGAGATGCTCGAGCGCGGTTTGGCATTGCCGGACGAAACGACCTCGCTTCGGACGGATCAGGCGGGACTGGTCTATGTCCCCTTCCATCTCGAAAACTACTTCTATATGGATTCCGTACTCAACGCGATTACTCTGGAGAGAGTGCTGATAGATTGACGGCCTTGCACATCGATCAGACAGACCAACGGCCGCCCCGGAAAGGAGCGGCCGTTGTTTTGTATACCAAACCCATCCCTCGTCAGGATGTGCTTATTCGCAGCCGGGCAGGAGCGGGAAGTTGATAAACAGGTGATCAATCATCGCCGTCAAGTCACCCACGTCGACCGAACCATCGGGCGGGTTGCCAACGATGGCCGGCGAAATATCTGCTTCCTCGGGACAGCAGATCGCGGTGAAGTTGATGAATAGGTGATCGATCAGGTTCGTCAGATCGCCCACGTCCACACCCTGGTCG
>JAHIVM010000370.1 GCA_018816665.1 Candidatus Zixiibacteriota bacterium | reverse complement strand
GAGGCCGGTTCATCCATGAGGAGAACTTCCGGTTGCACAGCCAGGGCCCGAGCGATGCAGAGGCGCTGCTGCTGACCGCCGGACAGTCGATAGGCGTTGTCCTCCAGCTTGTCCTTTACTTCTTCCCACAAGTACGCCTGCTTCAGCGTGTTTTCAACGGCCTCGGCAATGACGTTTTTGTTCTTAATACCGTTGACTCGGAGACCGTAGGCGACATTCTCGAAGATTGACTTGGGGAACGGATTGGATTTCTGGAACACCATACCGACTCGCGTACGAAGAGAGGACACATCTTTGATGTCGCGATAGATATCGGTGTCGTCCAGTTTCACCAGGCCGGTAGCCCGGGTGCCGGGGATAGTGTCGTTCATCCGGTTCAGCGTGCGCAGGAAGGTCGATTTGCCACATCCTGAGGGGCCTATCAGTCCCAGCACGGAGTGCTCTCGTACGTCAAGGGTGATGCCGAACAGAGCCTGGTTGTCGCCATAGAAGAAATCCAGATTCTCTACGGTTACCTTGGCCTGTCGGGATGTCGACGGTTGACTGACTGACGCTTGGCTGTCTGGTTTAGGATCGGTCATGTCTGTTCGCATTTCTATTGACGTGTTCGTATTTTCATTATACATGGGCACGTTTTGACCTTATTCTTGAACGAATCAGAATCGCCGTGAAGTTCAACAAAAATGTCAACGCTAGCAGTACGAGTACCGTTCCGTACAGGATCGGTTTGGTAGCCTCTACATCGGGCGATTGAGTTGCCATAACATATATATGGTAGCCGAGTTCCATGAACTGGTCCGTCAGCTTGCTCGGCAGAAAGGGCAGGTAGTAGGCGGCTCCGGTAAACATTATCGGCGCAACTTCGCCGGCCCCCCGGCTGATGGCCAGGATGGCGCCGGTCAGGATTCCGGGCAGCGCCTCGGGCAATATAACCCGACGGATTGTCTGCAATCTGGTGGCTCCAAGCGCCAGAGAGGCATCGCGAAGTTCCTGTGGGATGGACCGGAGAGCCTCCTCGGTGGCCACAATGACGACCGGCAGTGTGAGGATTGCCAGTGTCAGGGACGCCCAGATGATGGCCGGCTGTCCCCACACGGGACCGTCGCCGGAATACAACACCGAGTCAATGCCGTTACCAATGAAGCCGATAAAAAACCCCAGGCCGAACAAACCGAATACTATTGAGGGCACACCGGCCAGATTGGTAATGGCCAGGCGGACCATCCGGGTAGCGAAGGACGTGGTCCGGGTGAACTCGTGCAGGTAGATGGCCGTCAGAACACCAATCGGAACGACTGCAATGGTCATGAGAATGACGAGGGCGACGGTGCCAAAAATGGCCGGTCCGATACCGCCGGACTCCATGCCGTTCTCCGGCGGACTGGTCAGGAATTCCCATGAGATGATATGACTGCCGCTGATGGCAATGTTGCCCAGAATCAGGGCCAGCATGATTGTAATGATGATGACAGCGGCCAGAGTCAGCCCGCGTGGAATCATGCCGCTGGATTTTGGTTTGAATTCCAGCTTTGTGGTGCCGGAGGGAGTGGTCCGGATTTCGCCGGCTGCGGTTACCATCAGCTCATCCTCCCCTGGAAGCGTTCTTTCAGGCGTCCGAGGATCATGTCGCCGCCCAGGTTGGTCAGGAAGGTGAAGATGAACAGTACGGTGCCCAGAAAAAACAGCACGTTGTAGTGAATGTCGCCAAACACAACCTCCGCCAACTCGGAGGCAATGGTGGCCGAGATGGTGCGGATGGAGTCGGTGAAGTTGGTCGAAACGATTGCGGCGTTGCCGGAGGCCATCAAAACAATCATCGTTTCACCTATGGCGCGGCCGAATCCCAGGACAACACCGCTGGCTATGCCGGGCAGGGCGGCGGGCAATACGACTGTCATGGATACCTGCCAGGAATTGGCTCCCAGGGCCAGGGCGCCATCGCGGAGTGATTGGGGCACCGATGTCATGGCGTCCTCCGCAATCGTGAACACGATGGGGATGACTGCCAGTCCGAGGGCAATGCCGGCATTAGTTGCATTGAGCCGGAACACAAGATCGAACGTGTTTTGCAGGACGGTGGCCAGGACAATCAGGGCAAAAAAGCCCAGTACAACGGATGGTATCCCGGCCAGGAGTTCAATGATTGGCTTGATGAACTCCCTGGCTCGTCGGTTGGCAAATTCCGCCGAGTAGATGGCGGCGCCCACCCCCAGGGGGACGGCGAACAGCATGGCAATGATGGCCGCTTTCAGTGTGCCAATAATCAGGGGAAGAAGCGAATAGCGAGGATTCTCCGAGTTGGGTTGCCATGTGAATTTGGCTTCGCGCCCCTCGGCGAACTTCTGCTTGAAGACCATCTTAGAGATGCTGGCCTCTTCCTGCACGTATTCATCGTAGAAGATTGGCACGGCTTCTTTGAAAATAAACACGAAGATGAGTAAAATGGCAAGAACCGCGCTGAGCGCGCTCAGCGAGATTAGCTTCTCGCCCAGGAATTCACGCACCTTTGACTTAGGCTTGAACTCGAGTTTGGTTGTTTCCACGTATCCGTATCTCCAATTGCAAGGCGGGCGGCAATCCCATCATTGCCGCCCCCTTACGCGAACCTAGCTACTTAATCATTTCTTTGACCGCACGTTCCTGCGACAGGGGGACGTACCCGATGTCGATGGCGACCTTCTGACCTTCCGGGGAGAGTGCCCAGTTCACCAGATTCTTGAGTTCTCCGGTGGGGGTTCCGTTGAAGAACCAGTACAGATCGCGGGAGATAGGATAGCTGCCGCTGGAGACGGTTTCCACCGAGGGCTCAATGGCTTCGGTTTTGTCATCTGTCGCAACGGCGGCAAACTTCACACCGGTGGCCCAGGCAATACCGCCGTAGCCAATACCGTTCTTGTCTTTGGCTACCGCGTTCACGACCGCCGCCGTTCCGGGCAGGGTCTGCGTGTAATCGGCAAAGTCTTCCTCACTGAGCACGTGCTCTTTGAAGAAGGCGTAGGTACCGGAGTTGTTTTCGCGACCGTACAGAATGATACGCGAGTCATTGCCGCCTACTTCCTTCCAGTTGGTGACGGCACCGGTGTAGATACCCTTCAACTGGGCCAGAGTCAGGCTTTGTACCGAGTTTTCCTCGTGCAGGAACACAGCGATGCCATCGAGAGCGACTGACACGCGATAGACGTCGATGCCTTTCTTCTCGGCCAGCTTGTACTCTTTTTCTTTCATGTCACGGGACGCTTCGCAAACATCGGTTCCGCCATTGAGCAGGGCGGCAATGCCGGTACCGGAACCGCCGCCGGAGACCTGAATGACGGCGTCCGGATTCAGTTTCATGTACTCTTCGGCCCAGCGCTGGCCG
>JAHIVM010000369.1 GCA_018816665.1 Candidatus Zixiibacteriota bacterium | reverse complement strand
CCTTTGAGGATATGTTCGTGTGGGGACCCAGGGGACAGGTTGGCCGTCACACCTTCTACAAAAACAACGAAATGGCGGGATACTGCGCAGTTTTACATGCCCTGCAACTAAGAGGTATCGACGGGCATTACGGAAGGCAGCGCAAGACGATCATTTTCAGTTTTGGTGCGGTCAGCCGCGGGGCTATCTATGCGCTCAAGGCACGCGGGTTCAGAGATATCACTATTTGCATTCAGCGTCCCGACCACGAAGTGCGCGAAGAAGTACTCGATTGCCACTATGTCCGTATTCGAGAAGGCAGAGAAGGCGAACCGCGCATGTTGGTGGTTGAGCACGATGGCTCTGAGAGTCCGTTGATTGATCTGGTCAGTGAATCGGAAATCATCGTAAACGGGATTTTTCAGGAGCCTGATCACCCCATCATGTTCGTGACTGAAGATGAGAGGTCACGACTCCAACCGGGATGCCTGATTATAGATGTCAGTTGTGACGACGGTATGGGATTTGATTTTGCCAAACCGACGACCTTCAAGGACCCTATGTTCAAGGTCGGGACGGTAGACTACTATGCCGTGGATCATACGCCCAGCTACCTCTGGGAAAGCGCCTCGCGATCTATCTCGGCTGCTCTCATCGTCCATTTGCCAACTGTACTGGCGGGCCGCGAAAGCTGGCAGCAAAACGAGACCATTCGACGGGCAGTGAACATTGACGCCGGCGTCGTCCAAATGCCTGCCATTCTTTCGTTCCAGAGCCGCCAATCGGACTATCCTCATGCGCCCGTTCTTGCCGGAGTACTCTGATGCCTCGGTAAGTGTTTCCGTGTCACCCTACTTCAGCACGGGCTTTGTTCCCGCCAGGAATGAGCAGCAGGGCAGAGGCGTAGGTCTTAATACTTCAAGTAGCACTTTAGGGTGATTCGCACCACTTCGGTTGAGAATTGATCTGATAATGGTCAGAAGCGGCGAAGATTGACAGCAGATCGAGCTTGTGCACAAAGTCTATCAATATGTTGGAGATCGAAACGCACTCTCGGTCGGAGCCCGCTCTGGTTCGTAAGTAACGGGATCAGGGAGACAGCACAGGGCCTACGATGCGATCAAAGTGCTCCATCACCCGCTTGAGCATGGGTTCCACTTCGTCAACTTGAACGACGATCAAATCACCAGACTGGACAATCGTGAAAGCGTGATCAATAGCCTCAGCGGGGTCATTCACGATCTTCGTATGTTCTCTCGAGAATCCCTTTTCCAGGGCGCCGGCCAGTACGAGGTCTGATGTTTCGCCCGGGCTGCGGTGACGCGGATCGGCATCGGTCACGATGAGATAGTCGTAGATATCCGCCAGCGTGGCTCCGAATATCCTGATATGCTCATCCAATCGACTCCCGGTGCCGTGTGCTACCACTATCTTGCGCCCTTTGGTTATGTGCGGCAGGGTGTTGCCCAGAGCCCGGATCGCGGGGACATTGTGTCCATAATCCAGAAGCACCTTGAAGCTGACAAAGTCGATGAGATTCATGCGTCCCGGATTCTGAGTGGCACTTGGATGGAAAGTGCTGATACCCTTTCGAATCATGTCGACCGGAACTCCCAGGCCATGCAGGGCTGCTGCTGCCGCAAGAACGTTTGCGATGTTGAACCGCGCTACGCCTCTCATAGTTATCGGAGCCTCGAGTACCGATAGAAGGTGAACAGAAGGTTTGGGGGAGTGAATAACAATTTCACCGCCCTGCAGCACCACCGCTGTCCCACCAGATTTGAGATGTCGCGTGACCGTTTCGTTTTCCGAGTGCAGGGAAAAGAGAATCACCCGACCGCCGGCCCTTTCGATGAGTCCCACGACGATGGAGTCGTCCGCGTTGAGGACTGAGACTCCAGAGTCTTCAACAACTTCCACGACAGCAGATTTGACGAGAGCCAGCTCCTCCAGGTCTTCCACGCCATCCAGGCCGACATGGTCCTCGTCTACATTAAGCAGGATACCGACACTACAGCTCTCAAAGCCCAGACCCCGCCGAATAATGCCTCCGCGGGCAACTTCGAGTACTGCGTGATCAACGTTGGGTTCGCGCAGG
>JAHIVM010000368.1 GCA_018816665.1 Candidatus Zixiibacteriota bacterium | reverse complement strand
CCGAGCCAGAGCCGCCGCGCTGACCGCCGAGTTGCAGGCGCTTGACGCGTATGTCAGAACACAGACGGAACGAATTCCGGCGAAACAGCGGGTACTGATTACGGCTCACGACGCTTTCAAGTATTTCGGGCGCGCCTATGGCTTCGAAGTTCGCGGTCTACAGGGCATCAGCACGGCGGCCGAAGCCGGCACTGCCGATGTCCAGGCTCTGGCCGCGTTTATCGCGAACCGTCGCATCCCCGCTATCTTCGTGGAGTCCTCCGTCCCGCCGCGCACCATTGAAGCTGTTCAGGCCGCCGTGAAGGCGCGCGGATTCGACGTTGTCATTGGCGGCGAGCTGTTTTCCGACGCTATGGGCACATTCGGAACGCCCGAGGGTACGTACCAGGGCATGGTCAAACACAACATCAATACGATTGTAGAAGCGCTGCTGGGCAACGCCCAACCGGGGAGCGGGCAGTGAATCAGACTGCATCCGACAACGCCCTGGAGGTCCGCGACCTCACGGTAGCGTACCATGAAAAACCGGTCTTGTGGGATATCGATCTCACCGTCCCCAAAGGCATCCTGATGGCGGTTGTCGGTCCCAACGGCGCCGGAAAAACAACCCTCATCAAGTCCGTCCTGGGACTGCTGAAACCGGCGGCCGGGCAGGTCAGCATTTTCGGTCGATCGTACGAAACCAGCCGGCCGCTGGTTGGCTATGTCCCGCAGCGCGGCAGTGTCGACTGGGATTTCCCCACCTGCGTGCTCGATGTTGTTTTGATGGGACGTTACGGCAGTCTGGGCTGGATCAAACGACCGGGCAAAGCCGACAGGGATCTGGCAGTGCAGGCGCTGGGTAAAGTCGGTATGGACAAACTCGCCTCGCGCCAGATCAGCCAGCTATCGGGCGGCCAGCAACAACGTGTCTTTCTGGCCCGCGCCCTGGTACAACAGGCCGAGTTGTATTTCATGGACGAACCGTTTCAGGGAGTTGATGCCAAAACCGAACGGGCCATAATCGACATCCTGAAAGAACTGCGCTCCTCGGGGAAAACAGTCCTGGTTGTCCATCACGACCTCCAGACCGTCCCGGAATATTTCGACTGGGTGACGCTGCTCAACGTCCGCTGCATTGCCTCCGGCCCCGTCACCGATGTCTTCACAGAACAGAATCTCCGAACGGCATACGGCGGGCGAGTCGCCTTCAAAAGCCAGATTGCCGCCGGGACGGAAGCGGAACCGTGAGGGCAACCCGGTGAGCCTTTTCGAAGTCCTGCAGAGTCTGATCTCCGACTACACCATCCGGACAGTGGCGCTTGGATCCGCAACACTCGGTATCGTCAGCGGCGCCCTGGGTGCTTTTGCCGTGCTGCGCCGCCAATCGTTGCTCGGCGACGCCATCTCCCATACGGCTCTCCCCGGCGTGGCCCTGGCCTTTCTCCTCACCGGCTCCCGCCTCCCCCTGACGCTCATGATCGGGGCGGGCATAGCTGGATGGATCGGCACGCTGGCGGTAATGGCTATTGTCCGACGGTCGCGGATAAAACAGGATAGCGCCCTCGGCATGGTTCTGGCCGTGTTCTTCGGGATCGGATTAGTTCTGATGACCTACGTGCAGCGTACGCCCGACGCCGGCAAAGCGGGTTTGGATAAGTTCCTGTTCGGACAGGCTTCGACACTGATGACCCGCGATGTCTGGACAATGGGTAGCATTGCCGGTGTCGCCCTGATCGTTCTTTTTCTTTTCTGGAAGGAATTCAAACTATTGGCGTTCGATCAGGAATTCGGCACCAGCATGGGGTTCCCCATGCGCATTATCGACATCCTCCTGACCACTTTGCTGGTGGCCGCAATCATAGTCGGCCTGCAGACCGTAGGCGTGGTATTGATGAGTGCTATGGTTGTCGCCCCGGCGGCGGCGGCCCGTCAATGGACTGATCGTCTCGGCCTCATGGTCGTGCTGTCGGCGCTGTTTGGCGCCCTTGCCGGCGTATCGGGAGCGGTGCTGTCCAGTCTGACCGACCGCCTGCCCACCGGTCCGACCATCGTGCTGTGTATCAGCGCTGTCGTGCTGCTGTCTTTCCTGTTTGCACCCAATCGGGGCCTGGTGTACAACTGGCTGCACGGATTTCGCAAACGGCGCAATCTGGCCATGGACTCAGTCCTGCTCGATCTGCTGGAGTTGGCCGACCAGCACGGCAGCCGACGGCACCCCCATTCACCCGATGCCCTGCGTTCGATGAGCGGGAATCCCCTCGCCGTGGACAAAACACTTGCCGAGCTCCACCAACTGGGTTGGGTTGTCAGGACTGAGCCGGGACTGTGGCGACTGACAGCCGAGGGTGAACTCCAGGCCAACCGTCGTCTACAGGAACTGGAGGTAACCCGATGAACAACGCCCAAATCGAAATCCAGTTGATAGCCGTGATTGTGGCGGCCGCCTGTGCCATCCCCGGCGTGTTTCTGGTCCTCCGCCGGATGGCGCTGCTCAGCGACGCTATCAGTCACGCCATCCTCCTGGGCATTGTATTGGCGTTTTTTGTGGTACAGGATTTGACTTCGCCGTTCCTGATAATAGCGGCCGCGGCAACCGGGCTGCTGACCGTTTATCTCGTGGAGATGCTGAACCGGTCGAAACTGGTACGCGAAGACGCGGCTATTGGGCTTGTTTTTCCCGTGTTGTTTTCCATCGGTGTGATTCTTATCTCACGTTTTGCCGGCGATGTCCACCTGGATATCGACGCTGTCCTGCTGGGAGAGCTCGCTTTTGCCCCCTTCAGCCGCTTCGAAATCGCCGGTACCGATCTGGGACCGCGTGCGTTGTGGCTCATGGGCGGGATCCTGATCATCAACCTGACCTTGATTATCGTCTTCTTCAAAGAATTGAAGCTCGTGTCCTTCGACCCCGGCCTGGCCTCGGCCCTGGGAGTATCACCGGTGGCAATTCACTACCTGTTGATGTCTCAGGTATCTGTTACAGCGGTGGGAGCTTTTGATGCGGTCGGGTCAGTCCTGGTCGTCGCCCTGATGATCGCCCCACCCGCCACGGCCTATCTGCTGACCGACAGCCTGCCACGGATGATAGTGTACAGCGTGCTGATCGGGATGGCCGGGGCGCTCTCGGGATACTGGGTGGCTCACAGCCTGGATGTATCTATCGCCGGTTGCATGGCCGGGATGTCCGGCGTATTGTTTGCCGTGGCTTTCGCGCTGGCGCCCCGGCGGGGCTTGCTGGCCCAGGCGCTCCGACGCCGTCGACAGAAGTGGGAATTCGCAATTGCCATGCTGGTAATCCACCTGTTTACACACGAGGACTTACCGGAGGCCGAATCTGAATGTCGCGTGGATCATCTCACCGAGCACCTGGCGTGGTCAGAATCGTTTGCCCGACAGGTAGTGGAACGAACGGTTGACAGCGACAGCGCCGTCCTGGAGGGGCCGTTGCTCAGGCTGACCGATTCCGGCCGGGCCATGGCCCGGGAAGCAATCGTCAGTTGGGCACCGCAGGGCTAGTCTGCCCCCGAGTCAAACGTCCTCTCCCCGGCTAAACGGCACCGGCAGTGGTGAACGTACATGCAGGTCGCGCTGCGGGAAGGGTATCTCCACGCCGTGTTCCCGGAACTTGCGTACAATGGCGCAGTTGATATCGGAACGCACCCGGTATAAGCCGTCCGGCGACGCCAGCCAGAATCGCAACTGCATGTCCCAGGAAGAATCCCCGAAGGCCATCAGGAGAACCTGCGGCTTGATCGTGCTGAGAATGCGCGGATGTTCCTCCGCCACCTCGGACAATGCCTTGATGACCGTATCCAGGTCCGAGTTGTACGACACGCCGACATTAATATCGACACGGATTTTGGGATCGCCGTACGACCAGTTGGTAACCTGCGCGGAGATGAACTCTGAATTGGGAACGATAATCGTGATATTCTGAAGCGAGTTGATTGTTGTCGCCCGCATGCCGATGGCCGCCACATCGCCCTCAACATCGCCCACTGTCACCCGGTCGCCCACCTTGATCGGGCGTTCGAACAGCAGGATCACCCCGGATATGAAATTGGAAGTGATATTCTGCAGGCCAAAACCAATACCCACGGAGAGAAGGCCGAAAACAACCGTCAACGATGACAGATCCAGCCCGACAAACTGAAACGCGAACATCGTTCCGATCACCATGACGGCGTAGTGTCCGATCCGGGTCATGTTGTAGCGGATGGAGCGTTCGATGTCGAACCGGATGAGAATGCGCCTGAGGATGATGTTGTTGACCAGCTTGGACAGCAGGTAGAAACCGATCAGAAACCCAATGAACCACAAAACCGAGGCAACGGTAATGGCCTGATCGTTCAGGGTAAATAGCTTGTACTGGAGTACGTCGCCAAACGCGTTCGCTACTTCGGTGTATCCTTCTTCCACAACAACCGTTCCCGTTTACAGGGTTATCTGACGATACTCACAAACTCGTTGATCGGCGGCCGTCGATCAACAACTATTCCGCAGCCCTGGCGGGACTCCGGTGTTTGTCGGAAGTGGGGCCTAATACGATATCACCCGTCGATAGCTCGGCCGGTGTATCTCTCGTATTTGTACCGTGATACTACACCTGGTCTTTTCAAGTGTTTGCGGAAACGCTCGTTTCAGGACTGCGAGTGTCTGATCCGACAGGGATGCTTTCGTTTCATCGTCGCGACCGCTGAGAATCTGAACGGTGAGGGTCACAAAGGTTCGGTCGGGGGCGCCATCGCCCACCACAACCAGGTCGTGTCGGATCGCCCGGCTTTTGATGTCGTCGCGGTTGAACAACTCGGTAGCGGCCAGAGTATCATTTATCTCCTGTAGCAATGTCCGCATATCCGGCACATCAAGCACGTTGTTTGAGTATTCCAGAATGCAATGAGGCATAGCGAGAGTTCACTCCTGGTAATTAGACCGTCTCCCCGAGAGTATACACAACACAACGCCGGTAAGCCAGAAGGACTCATCAGTCGGGCAGCCATTGATTGGCAGGAAGGGGGATCAGCCTCCGGTACAGGACCGATCCTGACGCTATTTTGGGCAATTTGAGTCCACTTTACGGCCAACTTTCGGGCACAAAGCACCGGTAACCCTGCGTTATACAGGGTATTGACCTTCCCAACCCTTTAGACGACAGGGGAACAGGCATGCCCGCACGCAAAGGCACCACATCCGCCGGTGGCATCGACACGCTCATGACCGAAAAGCGGAAATTCAAACCCTCCACGAAGTTCACCGCCCAGGCCAACGGCAAAAAGTCGCTCTACACCACCGCCAACAAGGACTATGTCAAGTTCTGGGAAGATATGGCCTCTGAACTGGTGTGGAAGAAAAAGTGGCGCGAGGGCCTCAAATGGAAAGCGCCCGATGCCAAATGGTTTGTGGGCGGCAAGCTCAATGTCACCGAAAGCTGTCTCGACCGTCACATTCACAATGGCCGCAAAAACAAAGCCGCCCTCATCTGGGAAGGCGAACCGGGCAGCCATCGCACCCTGACCTATTTCGAACTCTACCGCCAGGTCAACAAGTTCGCCAATGTACTGAAGATGCTGGGTATCAAGAAGGGCGACCGGGTTGCCATCTACCTGCCGATGATTCCCGAACTGATGGTCTCCACCCTGGCCTGCGCTCGTATCGGTGCCATCCACTCGGTTGTGTTCGGCGGCTTCTCCCCCGAATCGTTGCGCGATAGAATCAACGATCTCGGCGCCAAGCTATTGATCACCGCCGACGGCGGTTACCGTCGCGGACAGATCGTCCCCCTCAAACACGATGCCGATGTCGCCCTGCACGACTGCCCGACCGTCGAGGATGTGGTCATTGTCAAACGCGGCGACTTTCTGCTGCGCTTCAAAGAGGGCCGAGACCACTGGTTTCATCGCCTGATGCAGGAGGCCGATGCCTACTGTCCGCCGGTATATGTCGATGCCGAACACCCGCTGTTTGTGCTGTATACATCGGGCACTACCGGCAAACCAAAAGGCATCGTGCACACCACCGGCGGCTACCTGACCGGCGTGTATGCGACCACCAAGTACGTGTTTGATCTGAAGGAAGACGACGTGTTCTGGTGCACCGCCGATGTCGGCTGGGTGACCGGCCACTCCTATCTCGTGTACGGTCCCACCGCCAACGGCGCCACCCAGGTTATGTACGAGGGCGCTCCGGACTGGCCGGATCAGGATCGCTTCTGGGAAATAGTCGAGGACTACGGCGTGTCGGTGTTTTACACCGCCCCCACCGCCATCCGTGCCTTCATGAAGTGGGGCAAGCACTGGCCGGGCCGTCACGACCTGAGTTCCCTCCGCCTGCTCGGCACAGTCGGTGAACCGATCAACCCCGAGGCCTGGATGTGGTACCACGAGGTCATCGGTAACAAGAGGTGCCCGATCGTTGATACCTGGTGGCAGACCGAGACCGGTCACATTATGATCACGCCCCTGCCCGGTGTGACCGCCACCAAGCCGGGATCGGCAACCCTGCCGTTCCCCGGCATTGAGATGAAGATTCTCGATGACGACGGCAAGGAAGTCAAGAACGGCGGCGGCTATCTTGCCATCACCCGCCCGTGGCCCGGCATGCTTCGCGGCATCTGGGGCGACCGAAAACGCTTTGTAGAAACGTATTGGTCCAAGTGGGACGGTATCTATTTCCCCGGCGACGGCGCTAAAGTCGATAGCGAAAAGTATCTGTGGGTGCTTGGACGGGTCGATGACGTTATCAACACCGCCGGCCACCGCATATCTACCATGGAAGTCGAGTCAGCCCTGGTAGAACACGAGGCGGTGGTCGAGGCCGCGGTGGTTGGCGTTCCGCACGAACTCAAAGGCGAGGCGTTGGCGGTCTTTGTGACGCTGGCCGGTGACCTGGAGTTGGATCAGAAGTTGCGAGCGAGGTTGAAGGACTTTGTGGCTCGCAAGATCGGCGCCATTGCCCGACCGGAGCAACTCATCTTTGCCCCGGACCTGCCCAAAACGCGCTCGGGGAAAATCATGCGACGGCTACTGAAAGACATCGCCACCGGCAAGGTCCTGGGGGATACCACGACATTGGCTGATCCCGATGTATTATACCAGATCAAAGCACATTACGAGGAAGACTAGCAAATCACCCGCAAGGCAGGTCTCTATTCGCCTGAATCAACGTCACAACCGCATCTTCCAGGCGACACCCCGCCGGCCGTCCATCCCACGCACCGGAGACCTGCCCGACCCAGAGCAATTGCAGACGGTTACGGCAGGTTTTGTAGGGTTCTGAAGTCCGCCATCGGCGGAGTGAGAAACCCGACATGGTTTCATTGGTTTAGCCGTTGTCGGGTTATTCGCTCACTCGCTATTCGCGAGCGATCTCAGAACCCGACCTACATGAAGAGAAGAAGTGTCCACACTACCGGACTATGATTGAACGTCTATTGTAGGTCGGGTTCCGAAGTCCGCCATCGGCGGAGTGAGAAACCCGACATGGGCAAATCCACATGTAAACACTTAGGGTACCCGCTACTTCGCCTCCCTCACACCCCGGCCCCGTAGACCTGCCCGACCCAATACAATCGCCGTTCCTGCAGGCCCCCCCTCACTCGTGGCGTAAGGCATCGACCGGATTTGCCGTCGCGGCCCGGTACGCCTGAAAGCCCGCCGACACGACGGCCAACATCACCGCCGTCAACCCGGCGATCACAAAAATGTCCACGCCGAATCCAACCTGCACGGAGAAATTGCGCATCCAACCCTGCATCCCCACCCAGGCCAGCGGCGCGGCAATCACATTGGCGATAACGATGAGAACCACAAACTCTTTGGCCAGCAGTGCAACGATACCGCTTACCGAGGCCCCCAGGACTTTGCGAATGCCCAGCTCTCGTGTTCGTTGCGCGGCCGCATACGATACCAGCGCATAGATCCCGAGACATGCCATACCGATCGTAACCATTGCCAGCACCGCCATGATATTCCCCATGTTGCGGAAAACGGAATATGATTCGGCGATGTCGTCTTCAAGGAAGGAATACACAAACGGCGTCGTCGGCAGCGTGGTCTGCCAGACGCCGCGAACCCGATCAAGGGTCGCGCCAACATCGCGGTCGTCCAGTTTGAGAACAAGCGACTTTGCGCGATCGGGTGCCAGCCGGATAAAGGCCATCCCGGCATTGGCCAGACTCATGGTGGAACCCTGAAAGTCTGCCACCACGCCGACAATTTCGTAACCCTGACCATTGGTGTACACGAACGATCCGACCGGTTCCTGAATGCCCATCACCTCGGCGGTGCTTTCGGTTATTATCGCCAGACGGCTGTCACCATCGGAAACGTCGCGTGGGAACGCACTGCCCTGCGTGATTCCCAGGCCAAAATGATCGAGAAAGTCGTGGTCAACACTGTACCCCTTGGTAAAGTAGTAGCTGTCCGGCTCCTTCTCCGAGGATGTGGTCAACGCATGGTAACGATTAGTCTTGCGTGCCGGGACATGGTCCGATGCAGTCAGCGACAAAACCCCGTCCACTCCGGTCAGTTCCGATTTCATCAGACGGCAGTTAGCAGCAGCATCATCACCCT
>JAHIVM010000367.1 GCA_018816665.1 Candidatus Zixiibacteriota bacterium | reverse complement strand
TATCGTCCACGCGGATATAGATGGTGAGGAAGGGGAGCTTGGCTTTTCGCAGGGTGAATACCCCGCCGCCGGCAAAGCAGGCCATGCCGGTGGTGTTTTTGTTTGCCAGGGTCTGAAGTTCTCTGAGCAGTTCCATCTCAGAGAGAGCCGGGATGTTCAATTCACGTTTGAGACGAAGATCTTCGGGAATGCGATCCAGCAACTCCTCGAATGTTTTCGCCCCAATTTTGTCGAGCATCAACCGGCGATCGGCGTCGGTGTTAGATATATTCGGCATCGCTCACATGCTTTCTCACAGTATCAATCGGGGGCAGGGTCTTCGCCGCACCCCCCTTTCATGTCTATGCTTCGTCTGTCAGAGTCTTATAACCGGAGGCATCGAGCAATTGTTCAAGCTGCGATGCGTCGGCGAGGTCTATCTTGATCATCCACCCGTCGCCGTACGGATCACGATTGACCACCATGGGGTCATCTTCAAGCGCCGTATTGGTTTCCGTCACCGTGCCGCTCACCGGGCTGAACAGTTCCGATACCGCCTTGACAGCTTCGATCGTACCGAACGGGCCCATCTGCTCAACCTCGGCACCAACGTCGGGCAATTCGACAAACACGATATCACCCAGTTCGCCCTGCGCCCAATCGGTGATACCGATAGTCGCCACGGCTCCCTCGACCTTTACCCACTCATGCTCTTTCGTATATTTCAGATCGCCAGGTACATTCACCGCAAACCTCCACGGTCATTCCGAATCTTTGTCTATGACCCCGACCGGTACCGGCTCAGACGTCGCTTCACTGTCGGCAGCATCTGTGTCACCCTCACCGGGGCGTTTCATCGTCAGATTCTTTTTTTTTATGTCAGCCGCCTCTTTCCGGCGGAATTTGGTCTCAATAAACGAGGTGTCATATTTGCCGGCCACAAAATCAGGATGGGCAAAAATCTCCTGATGGAAAGGTATCGTGGTCGGCACCCCCTGGATAATGAACTGATCCAGAGCGCCCCGCATTTTGATAATGGCTTTGTCGCGCGTCCGCGCCCGCACAATCAACTTGGCAATCATCGAATCGTAAAACGGCGGGATCATATACCCTGCATACACCGCCTTGTCCACTCGCACGCCCGGACCGCCCGGGACGCTGATGGCTTCAATCCTGCCGGGCGTCGGCCGGAAGTCCTTTTCGACATCCTCTGCGTTGATGCGGCATTCTATCGAGGCCCACTTCGGAACCAGTTCGGATTGATTGTACTTGACGGTTTCGCCCATGGCCACGCGGATCTGGTCCTGTACCAGGTCAACCTCGTAGGCCTCCTCTGTGATGGGATGTTCCACCTGAATACGCGTATTCATTTCCATGAAGTAGAACTCGAGATCGTCGGAAACGAGGAACTCAATCGTCCCCACACCGCGGTAATCCACAGCCCGGGCGCCGTTGACCGCCGCTTCACCCATCCGAGCTCGGAGTTCCGGAGTCATCAGCGGCGACGGTGTTTCTTCGATCAGCTTCTGGTGGCGACGCTGGATCGAGCAGTCCCGTTCACCGAAGTGATAGTAGTTACCGTGGGTATCGCCGATCAACTGGATTTCCACATGGTGGGGATTAACGATCACCTTTTCGAGATACAGGTCCGGGTTGGAAAAGGAATTGGCCGCCTCGGTGGAGCAGATATGAAACCCGCGCTCCAGTTCGGCCACATCGCGACAAATGCGCATCCCCTTGCCCCCGCCCCCGGCAACCGCTTTCAGAATGACCGGGTAGCCCACCTGATCAGCCACATCGCGGGCATCGGCGAAGGTGGGCACAATTCCCTCGGAGCCGGGAATCACGGGCACGCCGGCAGCTTTCATGAGGGCCTTGGCCGAGGCCTTATCACCCATTTTGCGAATCTGGTCGGGTTTGGGACCAATAAACTCTATGCCACAGGATTCGCACACTTCGGCAAAGTCGGCGTTTTCGGCCAGGAAGCCGTAGCCGGGATGGATAGCGCCGGCGTTGGTGACCTCGGCCGCGGCAATAATACGCTTGGGGTCAAGATAGGATAAGTTGGCGGCCGGCGGACCAATACACACGTCTTCGTCGGCAAACCGCACATGGAGAGCGTCGCGATCTGCCTCAGAATACACCGCCACCGTCTTCAGGCCCAACTCCTGACAGGCCCGGATAACGCGGAGGGCAATCTCCCCCCGATTGGCTATCAGTACTTTATCAAACAACTCATACCCTTCTGTTTGGGGCGGCCAGACAGACCTGTCCCACCCTCTTTCATCAATCAGGGAACATACGGCAAACGCCCGGAATTGACAAGAAACATCTGCCCGCAGACTCTTTCCCGAAACCGATCTCGGAAGTTCTCCCGGCTCGTCCGGAAAACCCCCGACGGTTCGCAGACGCACCTTGCTATATCGTTATTGTTCAACTGGTTGCCCAACATCAACGACACCACCCGCCCTCCGGCAGACTCTACGTGGCCCGGCCGACTCAGACTCCGCATGGCCCGGCCGGCTTGTCCGGCCGGGTGCATGGCTCGTCCACAATTTGCCCGGGCCTCAGGGGTGCCATTCTCAAGTCCTTCTGAGGCTGTCTTCCCCGAAGCATAGCCAAGAAGACTTGAGGCACCCGGCAGGTGCGAATTAAACATGAGAATTCAACTTTTCCATATCCCGCCGCCGGGGCGGATACGTATAATAGCATTATCCCATACCATACAGCTAGAGGAAGGCATCATGCTGTGGAATGATCGATCTTTTGAGTTTACCAGTCCCCCGGGCCTCTTCCCCAATGTTGTGGAACGGCTTCGCGGGGTCCCGTTGCGTCTGGAGGGAAAAGTCAGACGCCTCTCCCATGATACGTTGACCGACCGCGACGAAGACACCTGGAGTATTCTGGAGAATATTGGACACCTGGTGATGGTTGAGATTCTCTGGATGGCCCGGCTGGATGATTTCGCGGCCGGCAAGGAGACTCTCACGGCTCCGTCATCGCTGCAACGTCCGGTACCCGAGACCGCTTATAACGATACGGCGGTGGACGTGTTGCTTGACCGGTTCCGAAAAGCCCGTGGTGAACATGTGGCCCGTCTGGAAAAACTGACGGTCAAGGATGCCGCCCGTGTGGCGCTGCATCCAAGGTTGAACAAACCG
>JAHIVM010000366.1 GCA_018816665.1 Candidatus Zixiibacteriota bacterium | reverse complement strand
CGCTACTTCCATCTCTTCCAGCTTGACTCTGCATCGGCCTACTTCCTGGAGGCCCTGCAATTACGTCCGGATAATCAGGACATCATCGGTACTCTGGCCGCCATCGAAAACGCCCGTCGCATCCAGGCGGAACAAGAGGAGCAACTGCGCGAGGCAGAGGTTGAGCGTCGCCAGACACTGGCCTCATTCCTGACGGAAGCCGAGGGATTGCTGGGCAAACGCAGTTATTCGGCCGCCGAGGACCTGGTTGAGCTTGTGCTGGACACCGATCCTACCAACGTCAGCGCCAATCTGCTCAAACAGAGGATTCAGGAAGCTCGCACGGAGGACATTGCCGTCAGTCTGCGCGCCGGACACGGGGCTGCGGCCAAGCAGGACTACATTCCGGCCGTGGAAGCCTTCAATCGCGTTCTGGAGCTGGATCCTACTAATGTCGAGGCCACCAATGCACGGCAGGACGTTCTTGCCGCCATGGATCTCACCCAGAAGATCCAGCTTGGGATTGAGCTGTTTGACAAAGGACGGTTCGATGAAGCGGGTGCGCGATTCCGCGCCATACTGCAGGTGAAGGCCAACGAGCCGACCGCCATGGACTACCTCCAACGCATCGAACAGGCACAAACCCGGACTGTCACCCTGGAGGAACTGCAGAAAGACGACGAGATGTGGGATCTCTACGTCGAAGGCCTGCGCTATTACCGAAACAAGGAATATGCGAAAGCGATTGAGGTCTGGGACAAGGTGCTGAAAAAGTACCCGAACAATCCGAGTACGCTGGATAATATTCAACAGGCTCGTCTGCGCCTGGGTGCGCAGGACAAGCAGTAGTCTCCGGGATCGTTTTTTGTGGCTTCCCGACTACCGGCCGCCTACCTTCAGCTATGTTTCGTCGCCCGATAAAAGAAATCAGCGCCGAGTTCCAGGCCGAGGAACGGCATCTTGACGGCATCCAGCGAGTGGTGCGGGATGCCTGCGGATCGGCGGGGATGGCGCGCAAAGACATCTCCGCGGTGTTGCTGGCCATCGAAGAGGGGGCGACAAATATCATCCGACATGCCTACCTGTACGAACCGGGCATCCTGCGTGTACGCATCGTAATCTACAAAAAGCTCATTACATTTTCGCTCATAGATCGGGGGCGTTCCTTCCGACCCGAAGGCCATGGTCAGCTTAATCTCGAGCGGCTGGTGGAATCCGGACGGCGCGGTGGGCTGGGCTTTTACATGATCCAGAAGATCATGGATTCGGTGGAGTATATCTCCTCTGAGGGCCAGAACGAATTGCGCATGTCGCGGCATCTGGGCGAACGAGGAAAGGGCGGCGCTGCTCCCTTGCTCCGGCGCATGTTCACGCTTCGGTTCAAGTTCTCTCTCTGGACCGCCATTATTGTGTCGATTATTATCGGGGGTGCCTTTTACTTCATTAATGATCGCACCGAAGACGAGATTTACTCTCACCTCGACGGCACCGCGGGGGCTCTCGGGATGACTATCGCCGAGCAGGCCGGCCTGTATATGCTGAACCATCGAAGCGATGTCGAATTCGACGAACTCGTGCTCAGCTACAGCAACTCAAACCCGATGCTTGTGCAGATCGTTCTCGTTGATTCGGCGGGATTGACCGTGGCCCATTCGGACGATATTCACTTCATCCGAAAACTATACTCGCCACCGCCGACCATTGATTCGACTTTGGTCGGCGTACCGCAGCGCTGGCTGCACAATCAGAGCCAGGTGAACTATCTCATCCTGCCCATTTTGGCCGGGGAGCGACGGCTCGGGACAGTACACCTGACCTATTCCTCGGCGTTGATCAATGAGAAGCTCGTGTCGGCCCGGGAGGGGATTCTCAAACTCACAATCCTGCTGGTAGCCGTTGGTGTTATCGGCATCTATCTGTTGTCGAACTACTTCGTGAAGCCGATTGTGAACATCACCCGACGGGTGCGCCGGTTTACTTCCGGTGACCTGGATTCCGAACTGCCGCTTGAGGGTGCCGATGAGTTCTACGAAATCTCGCATGCCCTCAACCAGATGATGACCCGTCTGCGGCGCGAGCGGGAGACCGCCGTGGAACGTGAGCGCATGGCCAAAGAAATCGAGGTTGCCTCGCAGATCCAGAAAACACTGTTGCCCGGCAAACTGCCGCGCTTTCCGGGACTTGAGGTCGAGGCGTTTTATCGGGCCGCCTCCATGATCGGGGGAGACCTCTACGACGTGTTTCCTATCAATGGACATCGCTGCGGGATGGTTGTGGCCGATGTCTCCGGCAAGGGCGTGCCGGCATCGCTCGTCATGTCCATGCTGCGAACGGTGATTCAGATATTCTCGCGTGATGCCGTTTCCGCACGCACCACCCTGCAATCGGTCAATGAGTACCTGTCGCTGAATATGCCGCCGGGCATGTTCATAACGGTTCTGATGGCCATTTACGATTCTCGACGGAGAGTCGTCAACTTCGTTTCCGCCGGACATAATCCCCTGCTGTTGTACACGGCTGCAACCCGCAAGGTGTCGAAAATCAACCCGGCCGGAATGCCCCTGGGTATGCCGGACATGTCGGCCGACGACGTGGCTCGACCGATGACTCTCGAAGAGGTGCATGTCCCGCTGCAGGACGGTGATGTGTTCATAGCGTATACCGACGGCATTACGGAGGCCCACGACCGTAACGGTGAGCAGTACGGTCTTGATCGCCTGATCGAATTCGTCGAGAGTCATGTGAACGGCAGCGAGGCGCTAAACCTGACCCGCCTGTCCCACGATCTTGTGACCGAAATAGACACCTTCGTCGGGGCGACCGGCCAGCGCGATGATATGACCTTTGTCATTGGGCGGGCTACTCCCCGGAATGATGAGTCGGCCCCCGAAGGCGCCCCGGACCGGTCGGCTGTTGATACTACCACCGTTCCGACCGAGGAATCCGATCCCGATTCCGCCTCCTGAGTTTCTTGTTGCCCCTCTGAACGATTCTCTGTATACTGAACCGTCAGATCGGCGGGCGCCGATGGTCACCTCAACAGAATGGGTCCGATGGAGAATATTCGTATATCACTATCTGAAAGCGGGCATGACCGGGATATCTCGGAAATCCGGGTCGATGGCGTTATTGATACGATGACTGCCACCGAGCTTGAAGAAGTGTTTGATACGCTGCTTCGCCGCAACCGCTATCGTATTGTGGTTGATCTCGCCGGGGTGGACTATATCTCGTCGGCGGGATGGGGCATTTTCATATCGCATATCAAAGATGTGCGCTCGAGTCAGGGTGATATCAAACTGTCCGGGATGGTTGCCGATGTCCACGAGATTTTCGAGTTGCTGGAGTTCGACCGTATTCTGAAAGTCTATGCCTCGGTGGACGAGGCGATAGGCGATTTCGGCCCCGGCCCTGGTTCACAGGGTGAAAAAAAAAAGGATAGGGACACAGCGCCTGACCGTCGTTGACAACCTGTCTCTTTCGACCGGCCCTGCTGATTCCTCCCACTCCACACAGGACCCAGACCGTGGGCTCGTTTCGCGGGAAAACCTCACGGAAGCCGTTTTGAGCCGTGTCAAAGCCGATCCTTTCATGACAATAGGGGAGATTCGGGACGAACTGGCGGCCCGCGCCGATGACTTCAGAGTAAGCTGGTGGCGGGTTTTCGCGGTTATGCGGCGGCACCGGTTGTTGAAGAAACGCTCTCGCTTTCGTTTTGCCTGGGGCCGGTCCGAGGACGGATTTTAGGTTGACAGTATCGCCTAATCCGTTATTATATAAGAGTATAACAGAACTTCGTAAGACAAGTAGGTTCGGTCATGACGATCCAGACCGCACTGATCATATTGCTGGTTGGCTTGGTTGTTCTACTTGCCGTGTTGCTTTCCGCCAGGATACGATCGGAGCGAAAACACTCAGCAGCCATCCGGCGCATGAATCTGGCCGAGTTTTCCGAATTTCTGCGCACGAACAGTTCTGACGGTTCGGTGCAGTTGGTGGCCGGAAAAGTCTCGGATCTGCTTAAGCAGGCGTTCGGCTGTGAGCGAATCGTCTTCCTGCGTAAACGTCGACGCTATCTTGAACTGAACTACTTCCATGGTATAAACCGCTTCAATCGACGGGACTTCCGTGCCCTGTACAACGGCCCCCTGACGGAGACGTTGCGCGATCAGGTGTATCCGCAGCCGGTGGCAACCATAGCCGAGCATCTCCCGTCGCTGCTGCGCGAGCAGCTCGATCGATTTGACATGGACCTGTGTTTCCCAATTGTCTGGCGCGATCACCTCTACGGTATCTACTTCATTCGATCCACCATCGAAACCAAGGCGCCGTCGTTCCAATTGTTGATCGCCTCCCTGGCCCAGTCGCTGTCAGCGGCGTACCATATCAAGTGGCACGAGGATACCAGCTTCAGGCTGCGTGAGGAACTGCGCACCACGGCGGCCAAAGACTCCGATGGCCCCGGGGAGAACAACAACACGCCGCACGGTATTCTCAAACTCGTGCGCCATCACGATTCGGAAACGCTGGTCGGTCGTATCATGGAGGCAGTGCAGTCCGATCTCAAGCTGGAACGCATGGCCTACGTTTATGAATCGCAACGGGAAACCGAGCCGCTCAGGCTCCTCAAGGACGGTGTTCACGGGCGCCTGACATTGCCGCCGCAGCAGGCCTTTCGCGAGATAGTGGCGGCCCTTGATACGGATTCGGTGGCGCCGGTAAGTAAACTCACCGGCGCGGGACACGGAACGGCGGCCTGGTCCAAACAACTCACGGAAGCCGGCCTCCAGTATGTGATCTCGTTTCCGCTGACCGAAAAAAGGTCGGGTGTGCTGGCCTGGCAGGACGGGAAGTCGCCGGAGCAGGTGATTAACCGACTCAAGGCCTACGGTGTGTCAGCCGCCGAACTGGTGGAAAACGCTGAGTCATTTGAACACGTCATGGCCCTGTCCTTCAAGGACAATCTGACCGGCCTGGCCAACCAGCGCTATTTTGTCAAACGTCTGGACGAGGAGATCGGACGTGCCGATCGGTACGATCGCTCGATGGCTCTCATCATATTCGATCTGGACGAACTGAAGTCAATAAACGACACTTACGGACACCAGGCGGGCGATGCCGTAATCACCCAGATGGGGCAGCTTCTTCAGGGGTCAATTCGCTCTATGGATGTCGTGGCACGGTATGGTGGCGATGAGTTCTGCGTGATTATGCCGGAAGCCGACGCCGCGACCTGCCTGGCTTTCATGAACCGGCTTCATGATGAAATCGCCGAGCGTGTGTTTACTATTGCCAAGCCTCCCAGCGAAATCCATTGCACCATCTCTCAGGGAGCGGCCGTGTTTCCCCGGCATGCCCGGTCGGCCGAGCAGCTGATCTATGCCGCCGATATGGCCCTGCTCCGGGCCAAGGACGCGGGCCGAAATCACTTTTTCCTGTACCAGTAGCATCCGGGGCGCACAGACTATCAGTTACGGATTTAGTCCGGTTTTTTGTGCTTTACTCTGAGGGAACGCAGGTCTATATTTTGGGTTCTAACCAAAACGGCAGATATGCCGATTCTATACTAAAGCCCGTATATCGGAGGGAACCGTCATGACAGGGCCGAAACTCGCTGCGATTCTGGGACGGCTGGTCTTATCCCTGATCGTTGTTGCGCCGGCAGGGAATTTGGTTTTCGCCGCCGATGACTACGTTATTGGCGCAGAGGACTTATTGGATATTTCGTTCTTCCAGGACCCCGGATTGAACGCTGTGGTCAAAGTGGGGTTGAACGGCAAGATTACGCTTGATGTGATCGGCCAGATTGAGGCTGCCGGCCGGACCACCGATGAGCTGCAGCGCGAAATCGTGCGCCAGATGTCCCGACTCAACAAGGATATCTCCCAGGCTACCGTTCGGGTAACGGAATATCACTACAACTACGTGTACGTCATCGGTCAGGTCAACGGCGCGGGTAAACGGACGTTCGAAGAGATCCCGGATTTGTGGACGCTCATCAACGAGGCCGGCGGCGTTGGGGAACAGGGTGACCTCAGCCGGGTCACGATTATAAGGGGTGGCAAGGACGCCGGGAAGATTGAAGTCGTCGACGTCGGTCATGCCCTTTCTACCGGACAAATAGACAAACTGCCCCGCGTGCGACGGACCGATACGATTGAGATCCCGCGGACTCTGGGGTCGACCCCCTCGTCCGATGTGGTCAAGCAGACCGAAAAGAAAAACGTGGTATATGTCGTTGGCGCCGTGGTCAACCCCGGACCCATGACGTATGAGCCGGGTATGGACGTGGTGGAAGTGGTGGCGTTGGCCGGTGGTCCCGTGGCCGGAGCTGATCTCACTAGAACGCATCTGGTGAAGAAAGATGGACCCTTTGCGCAAACGGTCAGGTTCGACCTGGTGAAGTACATGAATGAAGGGGTGCCGTCGCGGTATATCGTGCAGAAGGAAGATGTGATCATCGTGTCGGAACATCGCCCCGGCTTTTTGTCCACCAACATCGGCACCGTGGTTGCCGCCCTGGGTGGAGTATCTACAGTGGTGCTGATATGGAGCAATATCAGGAATAACGGCCGCTAGGGATCAAACGGAGATTTTGTCCCTTTTGTGTGGAGTCAGGTGACAGGGAAAGAACATGGAAACCTATCGCATCAGCAGTCGCGTAAAAGACAACGACCGGGAGTATTTGATTCAGACGACCAATGACGCGGGCCGCGCGGCGGTGTCGACCACGGTGTTTATCGACGGTGTGCAGAGTGAATGTGAAAGCTGTGCCCATCCCGGAGAAATCAATCCGCAGGAAATACTCTCCCTGGTCAAAATGGCCCACGGCGAGAAGAAAAAAGAAATAGAAAAACTTCTGAAAGCCTACCATGAGGCGATGGACCGGGGACACCCCGATCAGATGTATCAGCTCGGTACGGCATT
>JAHIVM010000365.1 GCA_018816665.1 Candidatus Zixiibacteriota bacterium | reverse complement strand
GGACGGCGCTCATGGCCAGACGGAACTGAACCTGCCGCTGACCAATGCCGCCGATCCGCACACCCTGATCGAGCGCGCCGCCGGAAACCCGGATTCGTATGAAAACAAGGCCAGCCTGAGTATTGTCGACGGCGTCGCCTGGCGACGGCAGGCCGACGGTACCTGGCAGGATGTCACCGCGGGCATGGTTGCCGACGGCGTCCTGTCCTACACGCCCAACCAGTTCCGTGACCAGCGTGAGGGCCAGGACGTGGATTGCACCGAACTTGACATTGCGGCCATGTACGACCACGGCTACGCACCGCTCAATGGCGTGGTGTATTTCTCCGACGATATCAGTGCCGGCACCGAATGGCCCGCCCTCAGGGTGGTCAACGGTCAGGAACTGGACGCGGGTTTGACCATTGCCTCGGAAAATCCGTTGTATACGCTTGGTGATTTCAATACGATCAACAAGCAGCCGGCCGCGTTGATGGGCGATGCCGTCAGCTTCCTCTCCAATTCGTGGGACGACTCGCGAAGCAACCTGTCCAAATGGGATCGCTATGCGACGGAAACGACGGTCAATGCCTCATACCTGACGGGCAACACGGAGACCACGTCAAGCAACTACAACGGCGGTTTTGAGAACCTGCCTCGCTTCCTCGAAGTCTGGTCGGGCACGCCGTTCAACTGGACCGGTTCGGCCGTGAACCTCTGGAACTCCGAGCAAGCCTATGGCGACTGGGGCGGCTCCTACTACTCACCGCCTATTCGTAACTGGGCCTATGATACTGACCTTGACGATCCTAACAAGCTCCCGCCGGAAACACCGGTCGTGCGAGTTTTCCAGCGCACCGGCTGGAGGCAGGAGGATGTCAGCTACGTTTCCAGCGATGACTGATACCTGGAACAGAACACCCAAAAAAAAGCCCGCCGATCCCGGCGGGCTTTTTCCTTACCTGCGATTGGCATCACTCTATCACAATATCGTAGGGCATGCGTGCCAGCAGAGTCTCATCGTCCAGCAAAGCCTCCACCGTGCTGATTACGTCGCCGCCGTTCTCGTCCGAAGCGAAGATCGAAGTCAGGGGGCCAATAAGCGGCAATCTCGGCATGATGAACCAGGGACGTTTTTCCGGCAGCACTTTCACCCGGTACGAACGCAGTCCCGCCTGTGCGGCAACATAGTCCAGGGCCTGACGAAGTCCGCCCAGATCATCCACCAGTCCCACCGCCTGCGCTTCGCGGCCGGTCCAGACCCGACCCCGGCCAAGCTGGTCCACCGAGTCAATCGACAGCGATCGACTGGTCGCCACCAGGTCAACAAAGTGGTCATAAAAAGCCTGTAACTGGGAAAAGTACTTGGCCCGTTCATCCTCGGTAAACGGCCGCGTGGTGGTCAGCATACCCGCGTACCGGCCCCGTGTATACAGTTCCTTGCCGAGATTTAGCTTCCGGTGCAGTTCGCTGAAATCCGCCTTCCCGCCGTATATGCCTATTGATCCGGTGACGGTTGCGGGATTAGCGAACATCCGCCTGGCGGGCGCCGCGATGTAATACCCGCCCGAGGCCGCCACATTGGCCATGGATATCGCCGTGGGTTTACGCTTCGCCGCCTTCTCAACATCATGCAGGATCCGACTGCCGGCCAGGGCCCAGCCTCCGGGGGAATTGATTCTCAGCACTATCCCGCGCACATCCGGGTCACTACCGGCATGAGCCAGAGCCCGGGCCATGCCCGACGGCGTTACGCCGCCCGCGCGGCTCCACGGTGTCGCCCCGCCCCGGTCCTCCGTAATCTCTCCCTCGGCCACCACCACCGCCACGGCCGGCAGGCTCTGCCATTCATCAAGCAGGATCAAATCCTCAACATACTGCGAAAATGTCACCTGTGGCATCCGGCTGAGAAAGGGCGATCCCATCTCGTCGCGATACGACAAACCGTCAACCAGCCCGTACTCGAGAGCATCGCGGGAGGTAAAGGGCCCCCGGTCAATGAGGTTCCTGACCGAATCAGTCGACCATCCCCGGCCATCGGCAATCCCCTCTACAAACTGGGCAAAAAGATCATCCAGTATGCGGCCCAACTGCTCGCGATTTTCGTCCGATGACTCCCGCCGAGTATAGCTCTCCGCCGCCGTTTTGTGATCACCGATTCGCAGGAGATCAATATCAACACCGATCTGGTCCAGCGTCCCCGCCCAGAATGTCAACTCGGCGCGCAGGCCGACAAGATTCACCTGGCACACGGGCGGAATCAGGATTGAGTCCGCAACCGAAGCAACATAGTAACCGATGTTGTTGGGCGACTGCAGATGGCATATCACCCGCTTCCCGGCCCGCCGGAACGCCCCCAGGGCATTGCGAAACTCCTGCGCCTGACCGAACCCCATCGACAATCCGTCGAGATTCACCACGATTTCCGCCACCGCCGGATCCTGGGCGGCCTGGTAAATGGTGGTTAGCAGCGAAACAAACGGCGCCCGCTGCCGGCCCAGCACCGGTCGGGGAGGATTCTCCTGCGGACGTCCGGATACCGTTAGCGCCAGCCGGCGATGCGGCTCGGGCACCAGCGATGGTTGCCGCTGGTTCACGGCTCCCGCAAAAACGGTGGTGCGGCCCCGATGACCATGACGGTTGAAAACACTCTGTGATCCCATGAAGTACTGCAGCAGATTGCTGCGGAAACCGATTTGAAAATTACGATCACTGTCCACCGAAACGTTCAGGTACAATCCGTCGGTCGGAACCACCTCGGCCTGGTATACAAACTCGGCATCCCGGAGGCTGTTTCGCGTGGACAGAAACATGTCGGCGGCCAAAGTGATGTTGTTGCCCATTGGGCGATACCCGACTGAGTAGCGCTGTTCCGCGGCCGTGCGCTCGCCGTTGACCTTGCCCCGATTCAGGTTGGAGAATACCGCACCCAGTGACAACTTGCCGCCACTCCGCTTCAGCAAACCTATCGTCCAGAAGTGACGATTATCGTACAAACCCGGACCATCGCGAAAGTACCGGTAGGATACTCCCACGTTCATTGACGTCCCGATAGCCATGCCCGTTCCGGCAACCCACTCGTCGTAATTGTCATCGCCCGGATTGTCAATATGGCGAAAGGCGGTGGCAATCCGATCGCGATAGACCGCACTGCCGTAACTCTTGACATAATCGCCGTTGAAATACTCGCCCATCACCTGGAATCCGGCCGCTCCCCGACGTCCCAGCGCCGCAGGATTGTTCCAGATCGCCTCCGAGCCCAGCACGGTAGCCGCAGGCCGGTAGTAAAAGAGCTGGGTGGGAATGGGGATACGCGCGTCGGTAAGGTCATCGGCCGCTACGGATCCGGCCGTCAGGGTCGCCAGTACGGCGATAAACAGGTATCGTCTGATCAAACTACTCTCCCGAAATGCCTCGGATGAAAATATTGCCGTTGCCCCGGATGGAACCGCTGATATCCACATCACCCCCACCGGATAGCAGGTTCATTTTGTTGGGTCGCACGAGATCGGTCCGAAACTCAAAACCGCTGGCTTCAATAACACCGTCCTCATCCACCGCAAGCGAAAAGAACGCGGAAAGCGTATCGGGGATGGTAATGTCGATGTCCTCATGACGGTTGCTGATCACCAGTTGCCCCTCCGCCATCTGGACAATGTCCAGCGTGACGGGCGCCGATGCACAACGAATCAGACTGCCCTCGCCGCCCGGCTCGAAGCCCATGATCGTGATACGGCCATAACTGTTTCGAGCGTTGACCGCCCCGCGAAGACCATCGATTCGGATGTCCCCGCCCTCGTTTCTAAAACGCGCCTGACCGTCGGTAGCTGCAATATCGCGCGCCGTAAGCTGCGAATTCGATGTGGTAGCCGAGATTTTGCCCGAAATATCGTTCAGCGTGATTTTGCGATTCGAAGTGGTGACGTCAAGAATCTCCGTAATATCCGAAATATCCAGTTTGCCCAGCGAGGCCGGTATGGACAACGATCGAATCGGACCACGGGCATTCAGGTCGAAGTACGACGCCGTGATCTCCAGCGCGCTGCCAATCGGCACCGTAATCGTCGCCTGCACAATGCCCGCTTCAGTCTGAGCGTTCCACGGGGCCGGATTGGGCGCCCGCAGTTCCAGACGCATCCCCTGCGGAGTACTCTCGAGTACCACCGAGATGAGGTCAATATAGTCGAATGCCTTGGAGCGACTGTCCGTCCGCGCCTGCTTCCGGAAACTCACCAGGACGACATTTGTGTCCGCCGCCACGATATCCAGCGTGCCCATGAGATGCGATGCGGAACGAATGAGCAACCGGCCGGATCCGTCCCATGTCGACACCATCGTAAGATCGCCGGTGGTGTACAGTCCGTCATCAACTTCGTGGATTTTGTCTCCGGCTCGGGCGCCGGCGGTCAACAGGATGACCATCGTGACAACCGCTGCGACCAATCGTCTGTTCACTTCTGCCTCCGAGACATAGCGTCATACCGCTCTTTCATCAGTATCGACCCGGCAATGGCTACATTCAACGATTCAACTTTTTGCTCGTGCCGCACCCGTATCAGATAGTCGGCCTTCCGGCTGACCTGATCCGACGGTCCCGCTCCTTCAGAGCACAACACCAGGGCCAGGCGGCGTTTTTTGATCTGCTCACAGACGTGACGGAAGTTTGACCGGCCGCCGATATCAGCCACCGCCAGCGCGATCTGCTCCCGTTCCACCAGCGCGAGCAAATCGTCAATCGGGGCCACGGCCACCGGCAAACCAAACAACGCACCGACCGATGATCGCACCACCTTCGGCGCATACGGTTCGGCACAGCTTCCGCACAGTACGACGAGATCATACCCGAAGGCCAGCGCCGATCGACACAGCGTCCCGACATTGCCGGGATCGGCTATGTTCTCGCATACCAGTATATTACGTGAGTCACCTCCGTAAAGTTCGGTAAGGTCGGTCGACGGGTACGGGAAGACGGCGAGTATCCCCTGGGGAGTGGCTGCATCCGTCATCCGCTCCAGGTCGGACGCCGATACACCGGCAACGGTTACGCCCCGACGTTTGAACTCGGTGACCAGTGCCTGACCGCGCTCAGTAAGTGAAGTTGTGGCATAATACACCTTTTCCGGCCAGGTTTTGCTCCGTACCGCCTCCTCGAGCAGGCGGATCCCCTCGGCGCTGTATTGCCCCGCATCCCGCCGTCCTTTCTTGGACAGGAGGAATTTCACATTTTTTAATTCCGCTCGCGTCAATGACAAGGTTTATTACTCCCGCAACTGGAAACCGCTGGTAATGATTCGAACCTCGACCGAGATTAGCAAGTGAAAACTGCCCTCTGCGTCCTGAGTCTGTTGCTGTGCCTCCACAGTCCGACCCTCTCGAATACCGTAATTCGGGTAGGCGGACTCGACGGTCTTGATCCGCAGGTCAACGGCAAACCACTTGTCACCTCGCTGGCCCTCTCGGGTGGCGGCGCCCGGGGTATATCGGGAATTGGACTGCTGAAGGCCTTCGAGGACCGCGATGTGCAACTCCACGCTATTGCCGGGACATCTATCGGGGGGATTGTCGGCGGCCTGTATGCCTGCGGATATCCCGCCGACGATATCTCGGCCATCTTCAGGAATCTCGACATTTCGGATTTGCTCTCCGATGAGCCCCGCCGGTCATCCATGTTCGCCAGTCAACGTCAGGAGCGGGATCGTCATCTGCTGACAATACGTTTTGACGGTTTCCGCCCGCAGATTCCGCAGGCCCTCACCGGCGGTCAGAAACTCACCGCCCTGATGCTGCATTACACCAACGGTCCCAACTACCTGGCCGGGCAGGACTTCACCAGATTGCCCATCCCTTTCAAAACCATCAGCACCGACATTGTCAGCGGCGAACCGGTTATCCTCTCCCGTGGCTCTCTGGCCGATGCCCTGCGTGCTACCATGGCGTTTCCGCTCGCCTTCACCGGCGTGGAACAGGGTGACCGGCTCCTGATGGACGGTGGTATGCTGATGCCCGTTCCCGTGGAGATAGTCCGCGAGATGACGCCGACCGACATCCCGGTGGTGGCGGTCAACACTACCAGCCCGCTCCTGGCCAAAGCGAACATCAGTACTCCGGTGGACATTGCCAACCAGGTCACCAGCATCATGACCGCCGAAAAACTCGTCCGGCAACTCGACCTGGCGGACTTTGTGATCGAACCGGTGCCAACCAGCTACAGCTCGGCAAACTTCAATAACCTCGATACGCTGATTGCACTGGGCTACGCCGCGGGGCAGGCTATGGCCGACAGCCTGGCGGCATTGCGCGGCCGCGCCACCACACTTCCCGTGTATTTCCCGGTGAGTATTGACATCCTCGCCGATGACTCGACCCTGGCCGCAAAACTCACCCGAGCCTTGCCGCGACGGACCTTCACGCTCAACCAGCTCACCGAAGACCTGAAAACAGTGGTCCGCACCGAATCGCTCTACAGCCTTACCGCCACCCTGCAGCCCACGATCGGGGAGGTCCCGCCGGACTTTGATGCCGATTCCCTGGTGAATCTGACGGTCGAAGTTCGCCCGTCGCTGCCGCTGAGCACCACACACATTCGCTTCGAGGGCAATCGCCACTTCCACGACACCACCCTGCTGGTGCTGTGCACGGGCGACGAAGAGACCGTCTCGCGTTCATCGTTGAACAGTGCTAGCGAGCGGATTGCCGATAACTACCACGCGGCCGGTTATGACCTGGCCCATGTCAGCGATGTTCAGGTCGACTATGAACACCGCGAAATCACGTTCGTTATCGATGAAGCGATTATTCAGCGGGTTGATGTCCGGGACAATGAACGGTCCAAAGACTGGCTCATCCGCTCGTACGTCCCCCTGAAAGCCGGTAAACCTTTCTCAACTTCGCGAGCTGCCCGAGGCATTGATAACCTCTACGGCACCGATCTCTTTGATCGAGTCACCCTCGATCTGCGTCCGATGGACAGCGGCGCCCTGGTCAATATCGCGGTGAAAGAACGCAAGTACAGCCAGCTTCGGGTCGGCTGGCACTGGGACGATGAATACCAGTCTGAGGAGTTCGTTGAACTCATGGATGACAATGTCGGTGGCGTGGGCATGGAATATCTCGTCCACGCGCAATATGGCAATGAACGGCGTGATATCCATACCGGCCTCCGTTTTGACCGCATTTTCTTCACCTATTTCACGGCTCAATTGGATGTGCACTACCGGGAACTGGAACGCAACCTGTTTGATGAATTCGGCCTGACCAAAGGATCGCGCGATGAAAATCGATGGGGGTTCCGCGTCTCGCTCGGGCAACAGCTTGCCCGCCTGGGTTCCGTTACCGGCTCCCTGGAGTTCGAGGAACTCGAAACCCGGGATCCGGGTCAGGAATCACCGCGACGTCTGGGACTGCGCACCCTCAGCGTGTCATCACTTTTCGAAACGCTGGATCGAACACCGTTCCCGCACTCCGGTGAGCGCCATTACCTCGAGTTGACCTTCGCGGGCAAGCTGATCGGCGGTGACATCGAATACACCCGCTTTTTCTCATCACTTGAAACCAACCGCCCCCTGGGTGACTACGTCACCTACGGACTGCGCATGACTATCGGGCTCTCCCGACGAGGCCTGCCCCCGTCGGAAAAATTCTACGCCGGCGGCATGTACTCTTTTGCCGGCTTCCGTACGAGCGAGCTGGCCGGCGACAAGCTGCTGCTCATCAACCAGGAACTCCGCCTGAAACTCCCCCTGCAGTTGTACCTGATCGGTCATTGGGACAATGGCGATGTCTACACGACGTCGGACAATATCAAGCTGAAGAACCTGCAACAGGGGTTCGGCATTTCGATCGCTCTTGATTCCCCGGTCGGCCCCTTTGAATTCGGATACGGAAACGGCGACAGCCCCCGGGAACGATATTACTTCAACGCCGGCTTCACCTTCTAGCTCTCCCCGACCGCATCGGACGGACGCAGGATTTGCGCTGCAATCATCGCCTACATAGTTCCATAATAGTACCATATCCTCGCCGCCCGGAACCATTGCTGTCACCGGCTGTCGTCACCCGGCGTAGGCGGGCCGGAAATATCTTGACACCACTATGGGCGGGACATATGTTTGAGTAGAGGAAAGCACACCGCCTCTCGTGCTGGTCTGTCCACTCCCTTCCCGGACGGTGCCGGCGCGAGTCAGTAACTAATTCAAGATCCCCTACCTCACGAACTATGCCGGCACGGATGTTGGCGTACACCGTTTAGGAGGGAGGAGATAATATGGAGCAAAGTTATCCATTCTCCACAAACCGATTCAGGAGGTGAGGGTATGGGTAACGTGAGAGGGCACAACAAGAGATCAGCACGGGCCGGCACGGATTGCAGTCCGTACCGACCCTCGGGTTCAGCCGGTGTACTCCCGAAGGTGGAGCGGGGCTTTGAATTGTAGCTCCGCAGGCTGATTGCAGCTCACCTGTCATCAAAAAAACCCGGCCCTCCCAACCAAGGGAGGCTCGACAAGCAGCCCATGCTTGTCACAACCGCAATACGAATAGACCCGACGAGTCCACCCGGACCGTCGGGTTTTTTTACGATCACCACAGGGTATGGGAATCCGCCCATATCCTGTCTCCGTCCGGCCCCCTGAAGACCCGTCTCGACCACCTCAAAAACCAACAATTATCCACACTAAACGGTTGCTATACAATATGTTAAATAAACCACCCCTGAACTGACTCACATACGGCACCGGCCTTGCATTATGGAACCGTGAACGGAAACAACACCTTTGCGGGACGGTACGTTATGAAAGTGAAATTCGTATTGACCATGGACGACGTGGTCGTGAACGACCAGACTATCGACCAGATCGTGCTCGATTGGGTAAGCAATGTCGACCAGCAGGAACTCATGGAGGTCTCTCACAAGTGGATCTCCACCCAGAACTTCCTCACCGATCGTATGGACGGCCTGACCCGGGTAGGCGAATCCTCCCTTACGATTGAGCCGTTGGAAGAGGGCGCCAATGCCGGACTTTGAGATGTTGAACCAGGTCAAAAACCTGGCCGATGAAGCATCAATTCGGGCCGAAGAATACTCCGGCGCGGTCGGCGCGGCCAAAGGCTACATCATTGAGCACTTTGGCCAGAACGGGCTTATTGCAGCCTATATCGCCCTCGCCGCAATCGCCCTCTTTGTTCTGTCCCGGCTCGCCAAACTGACCCTCTCCACCGTCAAATACCTGGTGATTCCCGCCATCGCCCTGGCCTTCCTTGCCAGCGTGATCCTGCCCTATTCCTTGGCCGTCACCCTGCCGGTCAGCGTGACTCTGTGCTCGCTCGTCCTGCTGTTTAAGGGCTGAGAACCGCGCATTTCAACCGCCTTTCACCCTCTTCTCTCTCCCGTCAACTAACGGCGCTTTCCGACACCCTGTGGCTGACTCCCCTCATCTCTCTTCAGATTCTCAGAATGCAAAATTCCCATGAAACACCACAACGCATTACGTCACAACAGCTTAACCAACAGCAGCCATCCCGGCAGACCTCTTGCATATGTCTCTGGCATAAACCCAGAGGAAACATATGCCAGCAGATAAGCCAGACAAAACATGCATCAACTGCGGAGCAGCCCTCCTCCGAAACGAGGGTGTATGGACCTGCCCCCACTGCAATACCGAGGATCTCGACAGCTCCCGAATATTCCTGGAAACGGCCGAGACCGATGAATACGTGTTTATTGAATGTCCCGGTGCTACTCTCTATGTCGGGGGTACCAACGAGGTCGCCGCGGGCGTTGATTTTATTGACGATGACGATCCGGCTAAGGGTCACCGAATCGTCAAACACGCCGTATACGCCCCGACCCACACCCACCGCCGCCGGATCAGACGTGAGGCCCTGGGCCGGATTCGTCGCTGCCAGGGGTGTCAGGACTATACGATCAGAATGCGTCGCCCCGAGGGCGCCGATTTCTTCATTCCGTCGCACAAACACCCAGGCCGCAAGGCCCTCAAAACGGTAGAATACCGCACCTACGAGTGAATTTTAGCACCCCGTCGGACCGTCTTTTTGCGGTCCGATGGGTGCCGGGCGGACACTGGCTTATCGCAGTATATTCAACAATCGCAAACCTCACATAACTTCATCACATTCAACAAGATAGGCAAAGTTTTTTACTTGCCAGACGGCCTCCGTTTGGTTATCATTTGAGCCAGGAAGAGAGCGGCCCAAACGATGGAGTAGTCGTGTCCAGATCCAGAACCAGACCGAGTCATATCGGAGGCATAGTCGACCGGCTTGTCGGCTCTCTGGGCCTGTCTGGAGACTACCACGGCTGGCAAATTGTCGCCCGGTGGCCGGAGATAGTCGGCGAGCATTACGCCCGTCAGAGCAAAGCTCTGCGCTTCCAGGACGGAATCCTGTTTGTGGCTGTAGCCGATGCCGCCTGGCGCCAGCGAATGGCGATGGACACCGGCAAGATTCTGAACAATATCAGGGACTATCCCCACGGCCGCGTTGTTAAAGAACTCCGCCTGGTCTGGGGAGAGAAAGGATCACAAGTTCATGGCGACTGAGGTTCGCGATACAAAAACCGCCAAAACGAAGAATAAGTCCGGCAACGATTCCTATGATGCCGGCGCAATCCAGGTCCTCAAGGGACTGGAAGCCGTACGCCGTCGCCCGGCCATGTACATCGGCGATGTCAGCCGCCGCGGCCTGCACCACATGGTGTACGAGGTGGTTGACAACTCGGTCGATGAGGCTATGGCCGGTCATTGCGATCGTATTCTCGTGGAGATTGGCAAGGATGGGTCCATCACCGTCACCGACAACGGCCGAGGCATCCCCACCGACTTGCACCCAACCCAGAAGGTCTCGGCCCTGGAAGTGGTCATGACCACCCTGCACGCCGGCGGTAAGTTCGATCACGACAACTACAAAGTCTCCGGCGGTCTTCACGGTGTTGGTGTCTCGGTGGTCAACGCCCTGTCCGAAATGTGCTGGGTTGAGTCTGCCCGCGACGGCGAAGTATATCGGCAGGACTACATCCGGGGCATCGCCCAGGGCCCGGTCAAGCAAATCGGTACCCGAAAAAAAAGCGGCAACAAAACCTGTTTCAAACCGGACAGCGAGATTTTCCAGAACACCGAATACAAGTTCGACATCATCGCCTCCCGTATGCGTGAACTGGCCTTCCTCAACGAGGGACTGAGCATCACGCTGGTGGATCATCGCACCGACAAAGAAGTAACTTTTCAGTTCAAGGGCGGTCTGGCTGCTTTTGTGGAATTTCTTAACGAAGGCAATACCACGCTTTTCAAAAAGCCGATCCACTTCCGCAAGGTAAAAGACGACGTTGATGTCGAACTCGCAATTCAGTACAACGATGGCTACTCGGAACTGGTGTACTCCTATGTGAACAACATCCATACCATCGAGGGCGGTACGCACCTGACCGGGTTTCGTACGGCCCTGACCCGTTCCATCAACGCCTATGCGACAAAAAACAACCTGCTGAAGAAAGAAAGCTTCAACCTTATCGGCGATGACTCGCGCGAAGGGTTGACAGTTGTCCTGTCAGTCAAAGTGCGCGACCCGCAGTTCGAAGGTCAGACCAAAACCAAACTCGGCAACTCCGAAGTCAGAGGTATTGTCGAGTCTCTCACCAACGAGCAACTGGGCGCTTATCTCGAGGAAAACCCGGCCGTCGGCAAGAAGATTGTCGACAAACTCCTGTTGGCAGCCACGGCCCGCGAGGCATCCCGCAAGGCCAAAGAACTCACCCGTCGCAAAACCGCGCTGGACAGTGCGGCGCTTCCGGGCAAACTGGCCGACTGTTCCTCCCGAATCCCGGAGGAAAGCGAACTGTTCATCGTTGAGGGTGACTCGGCCGGTGGTTCGGCCAAGCAGGGTCGCGACCGTCGCTACCAGGCCATCCTGCCGCTGCGAGGCAAAATCATCAATGTCGAAAAAGCGCGGATTGACAAGATTTTGGCCAACACCGAAATCCGCTCCATGATTACGGCTCTCGGCTGCGGCATTCGCGAGGACTTTGATGCCACCAAAGTCCGCTATCACAAAATCATCATCATGACGGATGCTGATGTCGACGGCTCCCATATCCGCACCTTGCTCCTGACCTTTTTCTTCCGGTACATGCGCGACCTGATCAGTTTTGATCACATGTATATTGCGCAGCCGCCCCTGTTCCGAATCAAGCAGGGCAAAAAGGAAACGTACTATTACAACGAAGAAGACAAGGAAAAAGCCCTGAAGGCCACCACCGGTGTCGGCGTGTCAGTCCAGCGGTACAAAGGTCTCGGTGAAATGAACCCGGAACAGCTCTGGCGCACGACTATGGATCCGGAAACGCGTACCTTGCTCAAGGTGACGCTCGACGAGGCCGGAGGCGCCAACCGTCTCTTCACCACCCTGATGGGTACGGAAATCGCACCGCGACGGAAGTTCATCGAGGAAAACGCAAAGTACGTGCGCAACCTGGACATCTAGACTATAGTACTGGGAATAAAATCGGTGCAACGCCTCGTCGGGAAACCGACGGGGCGTTTTTTATCGGGGATCGCTCGGTTTGGTCGGATCGTCCGGCCCGGCCGTATCGTCGCCCGATGGCGCCGCCTTGTCGTGATTCAGGACTTCTTCCGGCACTTCGTACTTCGGCACCGCTATACCAAGATACCGCTGATACCACTTCCACTTTTTCTTCTCCGCCTTGACCCACTTCTTGACGGCTTTTTGCTTCTGGACATCAACAGCATCCTTTTCCTCAATGATGCGAATAAGTATTTCGATGGAGTAGCGTTTCTCCAGAGCGGATCGAAGAGTTTCATAGTCGCGGAAGTTAAAAACCGTCTGCACCATAGGCTCAAAAAACACCAGCGCCTGCGAACCGATATAGTTAAGCGGTTTGACCGACTCCAGGAACATGATCGCAGGAACCGTCATCCCGTACTTGATCACCAGGTTCGCCAGCTTTTCAAGAACTGCCCGCTCCTCTTCGGGTAGCGGCTGGTCTTCCGGTCCCGGCAATTCGCTGCCGCCCTTAAGAAAACTCATGACGTCTCCCCGGTTTGTTTGGAGGTGCTGTCGGGCTCCGGAGTTGAAACACGGGCTTTCACGAAAGCGATAACCTCGTCACGATTGTCACCAAAAATAAGATACTGTCCCCGGAAATTCTCCAGCCGTGAGGCCCCCACAAACGGGGACAGCAACACGCCGTTTTTGTCCGGATACACCGACCGGAACTGCTTCCAGTCCCGGTACACGGTTTGCGTGGTGGTTTTCACCATGATGCGACGGTCACTCAGTTGGTATTTCGTCGGGAAGTAAAACTTGGCCAGGGTGGCCAGCATGATCACTATGGCCAGGACACAAAAAGCCCGCGAGTCGGTGGCCAGGTACACCAGGACGCCAATAAGCCCGATAAACACCGTCACCGCCACCGAAACCAGCGGTCGTTTTTTTACCGGATGGATGGTCCAGGCGAGAATCTCACCCTCGTCGACCGGTCCCCCCCCGGTCTCGGTACGGGCTTCCGAGCCGGTGTTGTTGTCTGTCAGCTCGCGGTCGGTCATGGTTTTCGCTAGTTCACCTGGTCCGGTGTACGATAGCGTTCCTTTTTGACCTTTTCCATCATTTCCATCAGTTCCTGGGGCTCGAACATTTTCTTCTCGATCAACAGACGTACGAGCGCTTCCTGCGCGAGATTGTTCGACAGGGCGAGTTCTTCAAAAGTCACCTCGCGCTCTTTGCCGTTCACAATCATCTTCAGCGCTACTTTTTTGTCATCGGCCATAATGCAAACTCCGTTTCCTCAGGAATAGTCAACGTTTCTGCGGCGGAAACATCCTGCTCACCGGTCCGACGCGGGCGGCCGCGACGACGTGAAAAAGACAGCCGCTATGGGGTGTCTGAATCCGGGGCCGATTGGCTATCGCCAAGATAGACCGCGGCTCCATCCCGTATCTGGTACAGCGGCATTTCCGTGTTTTCGCGATGTTCGCCGAACGACACCGTGGCCGCTGCTCCCACCATGCCGCGAACCGAGGCCAGATGCGCGGCCAGGTCATCACGCGATACCGCCCCGCCCGCCATCGCCAATCGCAACACCGATACCGCATCGTACCCCAGACAGGCCAGGCGATCCGGCTGCCCACCGTAGCGACGATCAAACGCGGAGGAAAATCTCAGGTACACCTCGCTGTCCCGCTTCTGGAGAAACGGCGACGGAAACACGGCGCTTTTGGTCACCTGATCGCCCAGCTTATAAACGGCGGGATCGGCCCACCCGTCCGACCCCAAATACTCGGCATTCAGATTGTAGAAATTCACCTGCGGAATCAGCAGGCGCAACTGGCTCGCTTTGCCCGGCATGTACAAACAGTCTACCCGCGCCGGGATACCGTCGGCATCCAGCGTGTCTCCCATCTCGTTAACAAAAAACGCTGAATCCGGGTGTACGCCCAGCAACACCGCTTTCACATCCTGAATGTACTCCCCGAAATCCTTGTCGCGCGAACGGTAGTACTCTATCGCCGTCACCGTGCCACCCAGGGCTTCAAACCGGCGGGCAAAAGCGCGGGACATCTGGAGGTGGTCTGTACTGGTCGACGTAATAATCGCCGCCGAATCCGCACCCAGGTTAAGGACCGCATACTCGGCCATCCGCACGCCCTGCAATTCGATATTCGGAGAGAGCTGGAAGGCACTTTCGCTCAGCATGGTTAAACCGGCCTGGGTCGCTGCCGGTGCTATCAGCGGCAGGGTGCCGCAACTCAGCGCCGCCGAGGCCACCGCCGCCGCCTCCGAGGTCAGCGGACCAATCACCGCATCGACATTCGAATGCAGCAACTCCTTGACAATGCGGGCGGCATCCACCGGATCACCTTTAGTGTCAAAAGTCGCCAGGGTAAACGGACGGCCGGTTTCCTGACGGTACTCCTCGGCGCCGATCGTGATACCCTGGTAAATCTGTTCACCGAAAGTCTGCAATTCACCTGAAAACGGCAGTAAAACCGCCACTTCCAGACCCCGTGTCTGCAGATTCTCACTCGACTCCGGCATGACATCCAGTTCCTTGCCGCACAGGGCCAGCAACCTGCCCGCCGCAGCATACTGCCCCTTGCCGACCAGCGCCTCAGCCACCGGCTCCACAAGACGGCACTTCTTTGCGGGCGACAATCCCTCAAAGTCAGCCGGTCCCAAAGACACGGATTTGGCTCCGGCCACCGCCGCTGACAGCGATGCCACCAGCAGATCCGCCAGCCGGGTGTCTTTGCAGCGCTGGTAAGCCGTCACATAACTTGCCACCGCTCCGTCGAGTTGACCTCGCAGATACAGCACATTGCCCTGGAAAAAATAGGCGTGAGCCAGCAACGGAGAATCGGGATACCGGCGGATGAAACTGGAGAAACCGGCCAGCGCCTCGGGATAATTACCGAAATGGTATTGAGACTTTGCACGATTGAACAGAAACAGGTCCCGGTTGGGAGATTGCGGAAACCGTCCGGCCAGTTGTTCGAATGACCGCGACGCCCCGAGCCAGTCGCCCTCGCGCATGAGACGTTTGCCCCGCGCGTATTCCGACATCACCTCGGGGAGATCATCAATAGTCTCTGCCCCGCAGATCGGCGGTATCACGCCGCCGACCAGACACAGCAGTACAATAATCAGTAGTTGTCGACGCATCTACAGACTGTACTTGCCGAAATCCTCAGGGTTGATCTTCTTGAGTCGATCGCGCAATGACTCCGGATCGGTGGGCATGGGCGGCGCATCCGACGGATCGTCGGTTTCACTTGCCACCATTTCAAACAACTCGGCATTGACAAAAATCGATGCGCCGGTCTTGAGAGCCAGTGCTATCGAGTCCGACGGTCGGGCGTCAATGCTGAGTTCACCATTCGGAGTACTCAGCCGGATCACCGCGTAGAACGTTTGTTCCTTCATCTCGGTGATTTCAATCCGGTTCACCGATGCGTTGAGCGACTCAATCACTCGCTTCATCAGATCATGCGTCAAAGGTCGCTTGGAGCCCACACCGGACAGTTCCATTGCAATCGCCCACGCTTCCGCGTGACCGATCCAGATCGGCAGGACCTTGTCCAAATCGGTTGGAGAAAGAATCACTACCGGCGTGTTGGTGGTCATGTCCAGGGCCAGGCCCTCAAGTTTCACTTCGTGCATTTTCATAGAATCACGATTTCTTCACAACCCAGAGCTTCAGGCTAGCAACAACTTCCTTGTCTATTTTGACCGGTACTGTGTACACGCCCAGCGCCTTGATCGGCTCTTCGAGATCGATCGCGCGCTTATCGACGGTAACACCGTTTTCGCTCAACAACTTGGCTATATCATTATTGGTGATAGAACCAAACAGCCGGTCTTCTTCACCGACCAAAACCTCTGCGGACAGTTCAAGCTTCTCGATCCTGTCTTTGATAATCTCGGCACCGCGACGAGCCTTTTTGTCGCGAATGGCAGTCTGCTTGGCGATCTCATCGATCGACGCCAGATTCGCCTTCGTCGCCGGAATGGCCAGGTTGCGCGGAATAAGGAAGTTGCGGCCGTAACCAGCCTTGACTTCCACCGTCTGACCGGCCTTGCCAAGATCCGTAACATCTTCCCGCAATATCACTTTCATGGTAACCTCTCGCTATAGTATACGCAATTATTTTGTTATCTCCAATGACGCCGGGTCCTCGGACACCTTTCGCCAGTCGGCAAAACTGTCAATAAATCCGAGCAGCGCTGTCATCAGATAGCCCAGCACGCCGGAGATTGTCAGCAAAACGTAAAAGGCAATCTTGACGCCCAGACCAACTTTCATGCGCGACAGCACGTGATCCACCAGCGACAGCCCGGTCGCACAGTAAAACACCGACAGTGTTGCCAGCACGTTGTCGGCGGCCAGAGCCCAGGGATCAAGAGTCGTCAGCCGCACCACCGCCACCACAATCACGACCGGGATGAACGCAAACGGCATTTTCCAGCGCGAAAACGGCCGCAACGATCCGCAGACCGTGAGCGAACTCGAACTCCCGGCCAGAAACCACATGAACCCGATCGTGAATTGCAGGACGGGATTCATTACCTCTGCCATCGGCACAAGGCGAATGACACTCATCGAGGTGCTCAGTAGCTGTGGGTCTTTTACAGACAATTCTGCCATTTCCTTAAAT
>JAHIVM010000364.1 GCA_018816665.1 Candidatus Zixiibacteriota bacterium | reverse complement strand
GTGAGCAGCGCCCCTTCCTCCACCCCTTTGATGTTCGAACCACTTCGCGCGGCCGATCTGCACATCACGACCCGACCGCAATACCGTCCGGCAGGCGTGATAGCTCCCCACAGGACCGGCAGCTTACAGGGCATGCTGGTTCTGGCCCGCAATCCGGCCCTGAATACCACCGGCTCAGCGTCGTTTCGTGTGTACGAGTATCCGTCGTGGAAGGTAGCAGAGTATTCCGTCCCCCTGGTTGTCAGCGACTGGCTGTCGCTGCCTGCGGGCGGCGAGAACCACGACCATATCCTTTCGGCCGGCTTCCGCAACGATTCGGTCCTGGCCTTCAGCCTCGACCTGCGATCGGGTGAACTCCTCCGGACCCTGCTTGCCACCACCGACGGCAGCGGTTTCCCTGAGATGCGATGCGTGGCGGCCGGAGACTACGATCTCGATGGTGTCGTAGAACTGTTTGTGATGGTGGGCAACGGGCCCGGTCGGTCGGTCGGCAATCTGTACTGCGTTGATGCTGACAGCATGGTAATCGAGTGGTCGGCAGCTCTCCCGGGGCTTTCGCACGCTCACGATGTTCACCTGTGTTCGGATTCGACCACTCCTCGGGTCCTCTTGGTGACCGCGGATCGGACTTTGTCCGAATCCACCGGCGGACGGGTGCAGAACGAGAGCCACCTGGTCGCCGTGGACAACCGGGGCTCGCTGCTCGTGGATCTGAACCTGGGCACGTTTGTCCGGAGCGCCCGGCTACTGCAGATAGACAATGACAGCACTTTCCTGCTGGTACACGCGCGGGTTGATTCGCCGGACGGGTATGTTCTTGAACGAATCGGTCCCGATGGTCAGGCTCTTGGGTCGGTGACGGGCGTGGGCGAGTATCGCGATATCTGGACAGACGGCAGCGGTATCACTGTCGGCCTCAACGACTCTCGGATACGTCGTTACGACAGCACTCTTTCTCTGGTGGAGGAAGGGGCGGTGCAGTTGCCGGACACGCATCTTGGATATTTGCATGTAAGGGGGCAGGACGGGCCGGTACATGTGTTCGGCGACGGCCTGTACGACGGCGATCTCTCGCCGTTGCTGTATTTTCCTTTTCGGGCGCTCCGGGTGGAGTCTCTGCAACATGATGCCGACGGTCGCACGACGGTCATCGCCGTCAGTGCGAACAATCGCTACGCGGTGGCCCGACTGGTACCGCGTCCTCTGACTCAATCGCTTCTGCAGTTTTGGGACCATAATCGAATCCTGTTTGCCACCGTGCTTCTGCTCCTTCTTCTGCTCGGAGTAGTGGTATATATCCAGCGCCTTCGTACGTTTCGTCGCCTCAGAAGAACGGAACGTCTTCTGAATGCCGTATTTGAAGGCGGCCAGGACGGCTTTTTCCGAAGCAAACTGGACGGTACCATCCTCTGGTTTTCCAACGCGGCTGCTCGCGCCGTAGGATACGACTCCGGTAAAGACATCGCGGGCCACAACATAAAAGAGCTGTATGTTTATCCGGAAGAACGGCAGAGATTGATGGCCGTCATGCGGGAACACGGCCGAGCGCATGGATTTGAGACGACCATCCGCAGACGCGACGGTCAGGAAATTCTGATTTCCGTCAACGCCGAATTTACTCGGGATGATAAGGGTAATCCCATTGGCCTGGAAGGCGTCGTGCGGGACGTAACCGAGTCCCGCAGAAACGAAGCCAGACTCCGGGAGTCCGAGGCGCAGTTTCGACAGGTTCTCGAACACTCGCTGACCATCCTGTATCGCTTTAACCTGCAGACCCGCACCTATGATTACATCAGTGATTCTGTGACCGGGTGGCTGGGCTATACACCCGACGAAATAATCGCCATGGGCCTGAAGGGCGTTCACAAGCTCATCCATCCCGAGGACCTTGATCGCCTGCGTAATCATCGAGACCACGTTGTCGCCGTGGACAACGAATCTCGCCTGTCGTACACCACGGAGTACCGGATGAGCAACAGGCGGGGAGAGTATCGATGGTTGAGTGACAGTCATGCGGCGATTCGGGACGAGGATGGGACCGCACTGTATGTAATCGGCAGCGTGACCGATGTCACTGATCAGAAGGAGGCCCAGGAGGCACTCAGGACATCTGAGGAGCGGTATCGCACCCTGCAGGCCAACATCCCCATTGGCGTTTTCAGGGGTGACGTTCATGGCCGCATAGTTTATGCCAATCCGGCAATGGTGACAATGTACGGCTATGACTTTGAGAAGGAATTCCTGAACGAGGCTTCCGACCGTCTTTGGGTGGACCCGGACGAGCGCAGTGAATTGCAGCGGCTGCTGGCTTTGCACGGCCAAGTGCGCGGCTATGAGCATCGCATCCGGCGCAAGGACGGGACGATCATCTGGGTACAGACGAACATCCGGGTGGTGGTGGATGCGGACGGGAAACCGCTGTACTATGATGGCACCGACGAGGATGTCACCGAGCGCCGCCGGGCGCGGGATGCCCTGCGGGCCAGCGAAGAAAAGTACCGATTGCTGGTTGAAAATGTGCCGGCGGCGATCGCTCTCGTGCAGCCCGATGGACGATTCCTGTTTGTAAATGAACTGGGGGCGCGGGCTCGCGGATTCGAGCCCCGGGAGTTGATCGGCAAAACGATGTGGGACGTGTTCCCGCAGGAGATTGCGGATTCTCAAGTGCAGTCGGTTCGTCGGGTTATTGAAACCGGGGAAGGGCTTCAAACAGAGCGACATTATCGGGACGCCGGCGGGTGGAAATGGTACAGCAACAACCTGCAGCCCTTCGTTGATGACTCCGGGAAGACAGTGGCCGTGCTGATTATCGCCCACGACATCACCGAACGTCGGCTGGCCGAGGAAGCGCTACGCGAAAGTGAAGAGTTCAACCGCGCCGTTATCGAACACTCGCCCCTGGGTGTGTCGGTACGCAGTCGCAACGGCAAACTTCTGTCCTTCAATAGAGCCTGGCGCGACATCTGGAACGTGTTGGACGAAGACCTGGACGATTATGTGAACCGCGAGCGGGAAAGCCTGCAGTTCGATCACCGGGACAACTACCTCGGCGACTGGTTGCCCAGGGTCAAACAGGTGTACGAACAGGGCGGCTACCTGCATGTTCCCGAAATCGACCTTACGACTTCGCGCAAAGGTGTGAGCAAATGGCTGGCACAGCACTTCTACGCCATCCGTGATGCCACGGGTGCCGTCGATCGAGTGGTGATTCTGACCGAGGACATCTCGGAACGCAAAGGCGTGGAACAGGCATTGGAGTCGAGCCGCGAGCGATATCGCGCGTTGGTGGAAGATATGCCCGCCATGGTGTGCCGGTTCCGGGACGACGGTACCCTCACGTTCGTGAACCAGGCCTTCTGCAGGTACTTCGAACGCGATTCGTCAGAATTGCTCGGGCGCAGCTTTTTCGACCTGGTGCCGGCGAAAGACCACGCCGGGACCAAAGAGTATTTTGAGACGCTGACGATCGACGATCCCATCTCGTCACATGAGCAACGCGTGTTCCGGGGCGACGGTGAGGAGCGCTGGCAGGAATGGACCAATCGCCTGCTGTCCGGTGGTGCTGACGCGGGCCGGGAATACCAGTCGGTCGGTTACGATATCACCGGTCGAAAAGTAGCGGAACTTGCCCTCGTGGAGAGCGAGGAAAAGTTCCGGACGCTGGCCGAGCAGACGCTTATGGGTATCTTCATCCACCAGGACGGAGTTGGCAGGTATTGCAACCGCGCTGCGGCCGAAATCACCGGGTACAGCGTCGAGGAGATGATGGCCTGGGGACCGCAGGGACCCGCCGGTTTGATTCATCCCGATGACCGCCCATTCGTTCTGGATCAGGCATCGAGGAAACTACGGGGGGACACCGAGGGTATTCTCTCTCACTATGATTATCGGATCATCTCGGCTGACGGGCGCATCAAATGGGTGGATCAGTATTCCCGCACCATACTGTATGCCGGCAGGAATGCCATCTTCGTTACGCTGATCGATATCACAGAGAAAAAACTGGCGGAACGGTCCCTGCTGGAGAGCGAGAACCGATACCGGTCGCTCGTTGAAAGCGCGGGTGAGTCCATCTTCTCGCTGGATTACTCGGGACGGTTTCTCTTCATGAACTCCACCTGCGCCGAGCAACTGGGAGGAAGCCCCGAGGAACTGACCGGCAAAACCATGGCCGAGCTGTTTTCCAAGGAATCCGCCCGCATACAGGAGGAACAGGTCCGTCGTGTTTTCACCACGGGCGAGGCTGAAATCTACGAGGGGATCACGGAGATGGTCTCGGGGACCATGCACTACCGGACCAGTCTCCAGCCTTTGCGTGATCATGCCGGGAAGGTAACCTCGGTTCTGGGTATCGCCCGGGATTTGACCCAGTTCGTTCGAACCAGGCAAGAGCTGGATCGGGAACGTGAATTTACCACGTCTCTCATGAAAACCGCCGCCAGTCTGATTCTGGGGCTGGACAGTCAATCGCGAATTGTGGAGTTTAATCGCGAATGTGAAGAGATTACCGGGTATCGTAAGGAAGAAGTCCTCGGTATTCGAATGAAGGATCTGCTGTCTCCCGAGGGCACCGATTCGCCGGTCCTTGAGGCACTGGTCGAGTGGATACGGGAAAACCCCCACCGGCCTTTCGAGGCGCCCCTGAAAACCCGTTCCGGGGACGTGAGGACTATCCTCTGGTCCGTCTCCGGACAACTGGGAGAACGCGATGACGATCTGGTGGTCATCGCGGTGGGGCAGGATATCACCGATCGTAAGACGGCCGAGGAGCGTATCCGCGCCGCCGACCAGGAGAAGTACCAGCAGGCCAGGGACATTGCGGGCGGCTTCTCTCACGAGATACGCAACGCGCTGTTTCCTGCTCGAAGCTGGCTGAGCCGTCTGGCGCGAAACGCCCGGAATCAAAGTCTTGATCCGAAAACGGTGGAAGATCATGTGCAACGAATCGACCTGGCGGTGGATCGGGCAGTCGAGATGACGAATCTCATATCGCGCTATACGCGACTTGAATCCGCTCCGGATCCGCAGCCGGTGGTACTGGCCGATGTCCTTGCAGAAGTACTTAAGGCCAATCAGACACGCATCACTGAGGAACAGGTGACCTTGCGCGTCGATGGGAACCGGCAGGTGGTTGTCCGGTCGCATGATGAACACCTCTCTATCGTGTTCAACAACCTGCTATTGAACAGCCTGGATGCCTTGGCTTCCGCAGAGTGCGATCGTACCATCTCCATTCGGTGGCGGGAGACCGATGGTTTTCTTGAACTGGCATTCAGGGATAATGGAAGCGGAATCGATCCGGGCGATATGGGGCGGGTTTTCGACACATTCTTCTCGACCAAACCGAATTCCGGTACGGGGATCGGATTGGCCATGACTCGTAAAATCATTGAAATGTACGGCGGGACCATTACGGTATCGAGCACACCCGGCCGGGATACCTGCTTCTGGCTGCGGTTGATCCTCTGGGACAATGCGGCTGACGATCCCAACAACAAGGGAGTGACTGGAACCTCATGAACGAAAACTCACGTCCCAAAATCCTCCTGGTTGATGACGATGCTATGTCGCTGGAGGCCCTGGTCGGCCTGTTCCAGGAAGACTACACCTGTGTGACGGCATCCTCGGGCCCCCGGGCCGTCGACCAGGTGCGGCGCATCAGCGATATTGCCGCGGTGGTCATGGATATCAAAATGCCGGGTATGGACGGAATCGTGGCTGCCCGAGAGATCAGATCTCTGGTGCCCGCCATCAATATTATTTTTCACACGGCTTTTCCCGGCCGTTATGACGAAGACGAGATTAATGAGCAGGAGCAGCCGTTCGAGTTTGTACGCAAGGGCAGCCCCGTCAGCCGGCTCACCCGGGCCGTGCGCAATGCCGTTCGCTCGTACCTGTCCGGACAAACGGTCCGTGAACCGAGATTCCGCGATGATTCTACTTTTGGCCTGATCGGCCAATCCAGAGCGATGCAGGAAGTGTACGCCCTCCTGCGCCGCGTACAAAAAAAGGACGGTCGGGTGATGATCACGGGCGAGACAGGTACCGGTAAGGAACTGGTTGCCCGTGCCATTCATGCCGGCAGCAGCCGCCAGCACAAACGCCTTGCCATATACCGGTGCAATCGCCGCGGCCAGGATTTGACCGAATCTGAATTGTTCGGTCACGTGCGGGGTGCTTTCACCGGGGCGATCGGAGACCGTAAAGGACTGTTCGAGCACGCCAACAGTGGCATCGTTTTTCTTGACGAAATCGCCGATCTGGATCACAATACTCAGACCAAAATCCTCGGTGTCCTGGAATCGGGCGAATTCACGAGAGTAGGCTCGCCTGACGTTCAGTACGCCGACGTACGGGTGCTTTGCGCCACTCACAAGGATCTGGACACACTTATGGCGGAGGGGGCTTTTCGCGAAGATCTGTACTATCGTCTCAAAGGCATTCGAATCCATCTTCCGCCGTTGCGGGAACGCAAGGAAGACATCAAAGAGCTGGTCGAGTGCTTCGCCCGGCGGTTTACGATCGAACAGGGACAACCGCCAAGAACGTTCTCCGCTTCTGCCATGCAGGCATTCCTCGACTATGACTGGCCGGGCAATGTGCGCCATCTGCTGGGTGCAGTCGAATCCCTGATTGTCCTGAGCGATGCCGACGAGATAAGCGGCGACGAGGTGTGTCGGTATTTGGAGGTGAACCGGCCCACCAGAGCACCCCAGGGAAGCCGCGCGTACGAGGAACGGATGACCCAGTTCCGGCGTCAGATCCTCATTGAAACCCTCGTCGAAACCAACAACAATGTGAGCGCCGCTGCCCGCATTCTGGACATGGACCGCGGGTATCTTAGTCGGCTCATCAGGAAGCTCGATATTGACATGATGTCAAAAGGCACCACCGAAGACTAGCGTTATTGGTGCTTTTAAGCATCATGGCCTGTTTTGGATCGGCCAGCACACCTCTAACTTGTTGCATGACAATAGACGACAATGTGTGCGTTTTCGGCACACATCTTGCCTGCATTCTGTTGGGAGGCAGGGAGTCCTGTCCGTTTGGGGAGGTGTGAAGGCCTCGGAATGGTTGCCCGACGTACGTTGCCTGAGGCAGCGGTCAGACAAGCTTATCGGATTCCATTGCGAGGGGGACGGCAATCGATCATGCTTAAAAACATGTTCGGTAGAGAAGAGCCCGGTGGTTCATGTGTGCTCGATCCATCGGGCTTTCTTGTGTCCGTTCCCCTCCACTCCCTGAGATAGACTGCCGTATACCCAACTCATACCCAATCTTAAGTGCTGACCCCGATATCGTGTGGATAGTTCCTCCTGAGGCTCGCAGTGATTTCCTCTGTAAGAAATCGCCCCGCCACACACCCAAATAGGTGAGACGACGTTCTCTCCGTATAGGATTTCGATTCTGCGTAGCAGCCACGAATCGAGCTCCGGTGCTGTCGGCCTGTCTGTAGCAAGAGTGACCGATGGTGCAGGATGTTCCTCCAGGAGACCGGACCCGGCCGTCCCCTGACGGGGTCCGGTCCCTCTTACGGATCATCCGCGGAAGACGTGATGGGCAAATAGCGAGTGATGCGGTCCGGTGTTGCGGGGACACGGATTCCATCGGTGTGCTGAATTTCATCGGTAATAATTCGTCGGCAGATTGTGCCACCGCAACGTTCGTCCGTCGGTTTGTACAGGTGCTGTCGGTTGCTGAGTGAAAGGTCGAGGGAACGTGCAACACCGGCCGCAGACTCTTTAACTGCTTGCCTCGCAGCCACTCCCCGGAGTGGTTTTTAGCCCCACAACTGACATCGCCCGATTACGGTGTTGTTCCCAGCCGCGCCAGCCGTGTCCGGGTCTCCGTCACCACCGGCATCTCGGGTGTGACACCGCCCCAGAAGTCGAGGAATACACCGTATTGACGGCGCGCCTCGGTAACGTTCCCGAGTTCCTCGTACGCCCACCCAAGGTAGTAGTGCAACCTGACATTCCAGGTGCACCACGACGGTCGCCATGACCCGTGCATCCGGGTCAACGGTTCCAGAGTCGCCGCAGCTTGCTCGTATTGGTGGCTTTCCAGGAATGCCACGCCCAGCATGTAGCGAGTGGGGAAATCGTCGACAAGTTCAGCCGCTCGCTTGAACGACGCGATGGCTCCGGTCGGGTCACCCGAGGCGCGCTTGATCCAGCCGTCGGCGTACCAGGAATAGGTCGCAGAGTCCGATGACGCTGCCTCACACGCTTTCAATCGCTCGGCTGTGCGTCGTGCCGCATCCAGGTCGCCGTTCCTGACCTGGAATTGCACCAAATAGGGCAGGGCGAAACAGGAGTCATGCGAAGGCAGATTGGCGCTGCCCTGTACCAGGAGCATTGCCTCGTTGACGGCTGCTTGAGGGTCACCGAGTTCATCGTAAATCATTGCCTTCTGCAAATGCTTGCGGGGGGCATCAAAGATGTTGGTTTTCTCGATCCGATCCGCCGCAATACCATCGTCGAGCATCTGCAGGGCACGGGCGAAATCACCCTCGTAGACCGGGATATAGGAGAGATAGGTGCGTCCGCCGCAGCGGGCGCCTTTGTTGGGCGATGATGCGATTTTCTGCAGCAGTTCTTCCGATCTCGCGTAGTTGTGATCGTACAGATAGAGAAAGGCCGCCTGCCAGAGCGATGAGTAGAAGTCCGGCCGCACGGCCAGGGCCTGCTCAAACGCCGCCAGAGCCTCCTTGAACCGACCTCGTTCCGCCAGCAGACTGCCCCGGCTGTCATACGGATTTGCTTCGTTCGGGGCGATCTCCTGATAGCGATCCAGCGCGGCCAGGGCGCTGTCAAAATAACCGAGTTTGTCGTAGGTATACGCTATTTGATTGAGAGCCTGCTTGAAAGACGAATCGATTGCAATGGCGCGGTGCAGATACGCCAGCGCCTGCTCATAGTCATGCTGCTGGTAAAAATAGATCCCGACTGTCAGGAGGGCGTCTTTTTCACGCGGGTAGTCTTTGAGCAGTTCCAGCATTTCGCGGACCGCTCCGGCCTGGTCGCCCCTGACAGCCGCCACCCGGCTGCGAATGTAATGCTGCTCGCGCCGGCCGGCCCGGCTG
>JAHIVM010000363.1 GCA_018816665.1 Candidatus Zixiibacteriota bacterium | reverse complement strand
TCGGCCGCCACGCGATACTGGTGGACTTTTGACGCCAGTCCGAAACCCATCCGACGATAAAAGTTCGGACGGAACGGCCAGAGCACCGCCATGGGAGCCTTCCGTTGCCGATAAAGATCCAGGTAAAACTCCATGAGATCTTTGGCCACATGCTCCTTTTTGTGAGCCAGATGTACCGCGATATTACCGACTCCACCGGCCAGCATGGGGACGCCGTGGACATTCATGGTGTAGTCGTACAGCGCCATAATCCCCACCATCTCAGCGCTGCGAAACGCTCCGTACACCGCCATGCGCGGGTCCTGTATTTTGATTTTGAGACGACCGACCGCACGGCCGATATCCTCCGGGGTGGCAATGCCGATACCGGGGTAGGCCTCGGCAGTCAATTGCATGTACTCCGTATACTCTTCGGGAACCAGCTCTCTGATTTCGCTCATGGACTCCTCTCCGGGCCGGACACGCGTAACCGCGTTCAGAAACCGCGCAGGTCCTCTTCCTCTCCGGCGGTGACTAGTTGGCTGCGATGGTGTCGTTCGACACGATCCATGGTGAACTCTACGGAATCTGACCGCGAAGAGTTTCCTGCCGGATCCATGAAGGTGAGATGAAATACCGCTTTGCACGACTGCGTGGTGGGAGGTATTTGCAGTTTCCCGAAATTGAACGTAAGGAAGTGGATGTCCCGGGGACTGAACTTGCTTGCATCGAGAGAAGCGGTAACAACCTCCCGACCGGGCAGCAAATGAAGGGAAACGGAGTCCGCACGCAATGTCTCTAGGGTCCGGCGAAGAAAACCGGCGGCGAGGCTGTCCCGCAGAATTTGATCTTCCTGATCATAAGAAAACTCGCGTTCGTTGACAATGCCGTAGTTCACTACTCTCAGCGCGGTCCAGTACCCGTGCTCCTGGACAACCGGCTGGTTTCCAAACACATCGCGGTACGCCACCACGCGTGGAACAAAGCAGAAATCCCCCCGGCATACCTCCTGGCTGTCGATGCGCATAAACATGCGCGTATGAAAGCGGGAACATCCCAACCACGCAACGACCGCAGTGCATGCCAGTATCATGATGGGCAGGAGCCGTCGGGCCTGACTTATACTCATAGTTGTCCTCCGTGGAAATCAGTCGGTCGATTACCGTCGACCGCTCAATACTTGCCAAAAAGGCGGCTCAAAAACCGATGAATTGCGTGTATCCCGGTTACCGGTTCGGTGTACATAAGAATGCACCGCCCCGTCACAACGCGCAGGCCAAGCTCGCGGGCCCGTGCCGCCGCCTGCGAAAAATCCGCACCCTGCTGAAACCAGATATTGGGGATGCCTTTGCGATGGGCGTCATCAACGACAGTCAAAGCATGCTCGGGTCGCAGACAGATCCACACCCAATCGACCTCGCCCCGGATATCCGCCACCGAACGGAAACAGGTGTCACCGTCGAAAGCCTCAAGCGTAGGATGAATGGGAAACAATCTGTATCCGCGTTTTTTCAGCGTGCGGTAGGCGCTCGCGCCGAACTTCGTGCTTTTGCGGGACACGCCGGCGATTGCTATCGAAGCGAATGAGTACCGTTCCGGGTTGGCTTTATCCATTGGCTGCATCATCCAACTCAACAGGCATTGTGGCGGCCGCGGACTTTACGGTCGCCGAAGGGGCGGGATTACTCCTGCCCGTCGTCCTCAATAAACTGGCTCAGTATCTGTGATACCGGCACCGACCCTTCCTTCAGATCTTTCATCTGCGGGAAGAAGATGACGTCGCGGATACTGTGCTGATTGGTCAGCAGCATGATCAACCGGTCAATACCGAATCCCAAGCCGCCGGTCGGCGGCATGCCGTAACTCAGCGCCGTAATGAAGTCGTCATCAAGCGGCTGCGCTTCGGCATCACCGGCAGCCAGCGCCTTACCCTGCTGCAGGAAGCGCTGCAACTGATCGACCGGGTCGTTCAACTCACTGAAGGCGTTGCCCATCTCCTGACCGGCGATAAACAATTCAAAGCGTTCGGTCAACCGGGGATCGTCGCGATGCCGCTTGGCCAGCGGTGATATCTCAACCGGGAAATCGGTCACGAAAGTCGGCTGCACCAGCGTATGCTCGACCTTCGCCTCCCACACCGATTCAATGACCTTGCCGAGATTGATCATCTCGGAACCTTCAACACCGAGCTTTTTTGCCTCAGCCCTGGCCGTTTCGTAGTCAAAGTCCGTGAAATCGACGCCGGTTTCCTCCTTGATCGAGTCGATCATGGAAATCCAGCGGAACTTCGGCTCGAAATCAATCTCCCGGTCTTCGTACGTGATCTTGTATCCACCGTGCAGCGACTTCACCGCATGACGCAGGAGCCGCTCGAACATTTCGGCGATATCCCGATAGTCCGCATACGCCCAGTACAGCTCGATCATCGAGAACTCGGGGTTATGCAGACGGTCCATGCCCTCGTTGCGAAAGTCCTTGCAGAGTTCCCAGACTTTGTCGTAGCCGCCCACGATCAGGCGCTTGAGATACAACTCATCGGCAATCCGCAGGTACATCTGCAAATCAAGCTTCTCATGATGGGTGACAAAGGGCCGGGCCATGCCGCCGCCGTACAGGGGCTGCAAGATCGGCGTTTCCACCTCGAGAAAGCCCTCGTTGTTGAGAAACTCACGAATGCTTTGCACAATGCGCGAGCGGGTCGCAAACACATCGCGCACCTCGGGATTCATTATCAGGTCGGCGTATCTGCGACGGTACCGGGTTTCCTTGTCGGTCAGGCCGCTGTGCTTATCCGGCAGCGGATGCAGCGCCTTGGTCAGCAGCTCAAACGTCTCGACCTTTACGGTCTTCTCCCCCGTGCGAGTGATAAACACCGTGCCCTGACAACCGATAATATCGCCCAGGTCGACCGAGTTGAACAAATCGAAAGCATCGTCGCCGACATCGTTCTTTTTGACATAGATCTGAATGCGACCGGTGGCATCATACAGGTCGGCAAAAAACACTTTGCCCATTTTGCGCTTGAGCTTGATCCGTCCGGCCACCCGCAGAACGGTTGCGTTTGCTTCCAGCGTCTCAAACTCGGCCAGCAACTGGCTGACCTGATGACTGCGTTCATAGCGATACGGGTACGGGTTGATTCCGTTGGCACGCATCTGGCGAGCCTTCTCCCAGCGCGTGCGCATCAGATCCGCCAGCGGCATCTGGATTTCGGATTCGGCGGAGGCGTCGTTCTGATCTGTCTTTTTCTGTTCTGTCATTTTGTCACCTGCAAAGTGCTATAACAACGAGCGACCGGGTTGCGTTCTCAACCCCGTCATCGCCTGCCTGCGGTTGTCGCCGGCGCGGGGTTTACAACTGTTTGGGGTATATCTTTTCCATCGCCGCCTTCACCGCCGCCGGGACGAGATCGGAGATCTCTCCGCCGTGCCGGGCAACATCTTTGACGATGGACGAGGACAGATAGACCCAGGCCAGCGAGGGCATCAAAAACACAGTCTCGGCTTCGCGGGCCAGCTTGCGGTTCATCAGGGCCATCTGGAACTCGTATTCAAAATCGGACACAGCCCGAAGGCCTCGTATGATGGCGTTGGCCTTCTGCTCTTTCACCAGGTCGGCCAGCAGACCTTCAAAGCCAACCACCGTAATCTGGTTTTTCACCGGCAGTGCCGACACGGAATCATGCATCAGGTCCACCCGCTCCTCATACGAAAACAGCGGGCTTTTCCCGCCGTTGCGAGCCACGGCAACCACCACTTCATCGAACAGGTTACAGGCCCGATCGACAAGCGAGAGATGTCCGTTGGTCACCGGGTCAAACGTTCCCGGATAAATGCCTCGCCGATGATGAGTAGTACTTGCCATCACTTCGTCACTTTCACGACGTCACCTGGTCGCCTTCAGGGCGTAAACATAGGCAGAAAGCCAAATATCCGCAAGCTAATTGACAGTGAGACCAAGCGCCACCAGGTAGGCGTGGACGGGCCGGTTTTCAACCCGGATATCCCCCATGTAGGCCGGGTTGACGGCCGGAGCTCCCACCGGGATGGAGAAATACCGCTGGAGCGTGTCGCGGACCCGATGGTCGCCGTCAACTCCGGAGACAATGAGTGACGACAACGGCAGACTGATTCCTCGGTCAGTAATCTCGGTCAGACGATAACTGACTACCGTTTTCAAATCGACCGCCAGTTGTTCCTGATCGGCCACGCCGTCCAGACCCCGCCCGCCGGTATTCAGATGAGCCACATCCACAATCCGGGTTCCGTAAACAAAGCAGATTGAGACAGAGGTCGAGGTCACATCGGCCAGACACACCAGACCGTCGTCCTGACGGCAGAATGTCTGGTAGCCGCGCGCCAGGGCCATGGCGCGGAGCCGGTACTGTATGGGGAGATTTTTGCCGGCGGACCGGGTGGCCAGCAGGGTGAGCCGCTCACGACGGAAGATAAAGCCCAGAAAGTGCTCGTTATTATCCACCGGATGAAAATCCAGCAGGAAACTCGACTCGGGTTCAAGCACGGAACTTGACAGCTCGTAGCGCAGGCGGTGCTCAATAGGTCCGGGATCCCGCCCGGCCAGGCGAAGGTGCTTGACCATGGCCTCACTGTCCGGCACGGCAAGCGTAATGCGGGAGGCCTCCCGACAGACTGCCGACAGGTCCGAGTCCGCCGGAGTGGTCTGCAGATCGCGGACCTCGGGCCGACCACTTTGCGGATCGACAATTGCAAGGTGAGTAAGCGACCCCTGTATGTCTAAGCCAAGACCGATTTCGTTCACGGTTGATTCACTCTGAGATAGGGGCGGAGTTTTTCGTACAGCCGGGGTCCGATACCTTTGACCTCGGTAATGTCTATCTCCGAGGCAAACACGTGATGCTGACGGTAAGCCACAATGCGGTCGGCCAGAACCCGTCCAACACCGGGCAGCAACTCCAGGGAATCGGCGGGGGCGGTGTTGGGGTCCAGCACAAAGGAACCGGTGTAGCGGGAATCGGCATCGGCCAGCACAATCGGCAATGACACCGGATCGGGCGCCGGCGTAGTGTAGGCGCGGAGAAAAAGGTAGCCCCCGAGTACCACGGCTGTGGCACCCAGAACGGCGAGAAAACGCAACTGGTGTTGCGAGAAGTCAAACCACCTGTTTATGTCTGGCATATGTTTCATCCCGATTACCGGGAATATATGCCAAACACTAGCGATAGCAACCAGAGTCTTAGCTCACCGTGCGATCAAGCCCCACTTTGCGAGCGATGTCATCCGAGGGCAACCTGAGCAGACGGCCCTCTTCCTCTAGCAACCGGAACAGGCGATCCGTATCCGAACCGCTGTCATCGAGTTGCTCTACCAGCCGTTTGTGGTAAATACCAAACAGCGGCTGGCCGGTCGACGGCTCCTCCGGTCCCCCGGTGTAGCCCAAAAACAGCTCCCCTTTGTACTGTTTGACCAGGTTGACAATAAGCTCCAGCGGGAAGTCCGTAATGTCTGAGGAACCAATAAACACCGCATCCGAATCGGCGTTTTTGAGCGCGGCGCGGATACCCACGACCATGCTCTGCTCCGGCTCGTCATCGACAATGTACGGATAATTGAGATAGTGCTCGGTGGCCTGAGATTCTTTCAGGACGAGCTTGACGGTTTCGAAAACGGCGGCATAACGTCGATACCACCGTTCCAGACGGGTCAGGTCGCCGTCCGGTAAAAAGTCTTCCCCTGGGTTGCTTCTGCCACCCGCCAGTACGCAGCAGTCCATCTCTGCGAACCTGTTGGTCATAGTCCTCCCGGGTTTTGTGTGCCCGTTTCGTATGTGGGTGGTCACCGAAAAAGCGGAAATGAATTGTGGAGGGCTTTCCGGATACCGGAGACTAATGAAAGGATGATACCGGCCGGAGAGCAACTAAAAAACGATAAGCACTGTGTCAGGATTGGGCAAAGAAAAAGCTGGACACTCTATTTCTTCTTTTTGTCTTCTATGTTGAGACGACCCGATGACGCTCCCCGCAGAATTCGGAAACTGCTGAGATCCTTGGGCGCTTCCAGTCCCCAGCCGGAAAGGGAGCGGGTTGGCTGGGCAATGTTTACAAAAGCATCGGTTCGCACCATATCGTCGTTGGCATCCCACACCAGCGAGTCGGTCTTGAGGACCGTGCTATCCGCGGTTGTGACAACCACATCGCGATACATCCGAACCACATTGGAATCGGGAAGCGAACGCATGTAGTCGGCGGTCAGGACGGTTGAGTCGGCGGTCACCACGACCACGTGGCTGAAGACCTCAAGATCACCGGCCTGCTCGCGGATGATTCCCGAGTCACCGGTCAGATGATAGGAAACGTCGCCGGCCGGATCATACGAGTCAACATCCAGCTCGTAGGCCATGGTAGAATCAGCCGATTCGAACTGACTGATGCTGGCAGCCTTGATTTCCATGCTAAGACGTTTCCCCGTATACAGATGAATGGTCGCACCGTGCACCTCAGAATCCGGCAGATTCAGCGAGTCATCAACTCCCTTGTCCCCCTGCGAGGTTGACCGGTCACTGCACCCGCCCAGCAGGCCCAGGACCACAACAAGGATAGTGAATATGCGTCTGCGATAGTTCATAGGGTACGTCTTTAGCCTCTATATAGTATCGGCCTGCAGGATACTCTTTTCCAGCCCGCTGTCAAGCGGGATGAAGACGGGTCCGCCAGCGATTGTGCAGCCAGATCCATTGATCCGGGTGCTCGTTGATAATCTTCTCCAGCGCCTTTGTGCACGCCAGCGTGACATTATACACATCGGTGTCAAAATCGCCGCTGGGCTTAACCTCAATGGCCGGTTTGATCACGACTTTATAGGTATCGTTATCCATCCGCAAACAGGCCATGGGGATAAACGCCGCGCCGGTTTTCAGACCCATGATCGTCTGCCCCACCGGCGTATGGGACCATCGCCCCCAGGCCGGTAAAAACATGCCCCGGACCCGGTGAGAATCCGTATCGATCAACACTCCGAGCGCTTTGCCGTCCCTGAGCCAGCGCAGCAGCCGTTTGGGGGAGTCGGTCGTGGCGATATTGGTCAGGCCGACCGCTTCGCGATTGGCTATCAGCAGCCGATTCAGGCGCTGGTCGTACATTTCCCGCCCGATCACCGCCACATCGTAGCCACAATTCTGGATGTAAGCCGCCAGTAACTCGAAGTTACCCAGGTGGCCGGTGATACCTATCAGGCCCTTGCCGGCCCGGTAAGCGGCGTCAAAATGCTCTATCCCCTCACAGGTGACGCGGGAATGCAATTCCGTCTGATAGTGTTTGGTGAAACGAACAACATCACTGAAGTTGCGACCGGAATTAACGAAAAACCGTCGCCCGATAACCGCCCGTTGCCGGCCGGTCAGCCGGTCACCGTAAGCCAGGGTCAGGTGGCGATGAATCCGATGGCGTTCTTTGACCGCCCCAGCCCAGGCCGCCAAACCGATCCAGCCGCCGAGAAAATTCGCCAGGCCACGCGGAATGACATTAAAAAACCACAGCACCGTTTTGGTGAAGCCGTACACGGTCGAGCGACGGATCCGTTTGCTCAACTTCATGACGGTTTACTCCGATGCTGCGCGCAATCTGCAATGTGAGCTGGTGAATTCATGAGATTCCCCGGAAAAACCGCAAGTTCATCGCCGATCCGGCAGGGCCAGCGATATCCCCAACCCCACAAGAACCGATCCGGATACCCATCGCTGCAGCTTCCACCACCACCCGCTGCGTTCCAGCCAGCCGCCGACATGTCCAAACAGCCAGCCGACCAGCACGTTGACAATGGTTCCGTTGAAGTTGAAGATGATGCCCAGGATCAGCGTTTGCAGGGCCACCGAACCGCGCTCCGGATGAACGAACTGCGGCAGAAACGACAGGAAAAACAGGGCTACCTTGGGATTAAGCACATTGGTGAACATCCCCTGACGAAATATCGCGGGCAGGCTTGCCGGCGGCAAGTCCTTCCGCGATTGAACCCGTCCGCTTGAGACCATTGCCCGAATACCCAGGTACACCAGATAACCGGCACCGAGATACTTGATGACAACAAACGCCCAGGAGGCATACGTCACCAGCACC
>JAHIVM010000362.1 GCA_018816665.1 Candidatus Zixiibacteriota bacterium | reverse complement strand
TGCTCGACTGCGGCGATATGCATGGCGGTCGGGAAGGTATCGTTCGATGACTGCGCCTTGTTGACATCGTCGTTCGGGTGTACCGGGTCTTTGGAGCCCATCTTGCCGCCGGCGATTTCAATCGCCCGGTTGGAGATAACCTCGTTGGCGTTCATGTTGGACTGGGTACCGGAGCCGGTCTGCCAGACCACCAGCGGGAAGTGGTCGTTGAGTTTGCCGGAGATGACTTCATCGGCAGCCTGAACCACGAGTTTTCCCTTTTTCTTGTCGAGCGTCCCCAATTCCATATTGACCAGGGCGGCGGCCTTTTTTAGAATTCCCATCGCGCGGATCAGCTCATCCGGCATGCGTTCGCCGCCGATTTTGAAGTTCATCAGCGAGCGTGCAGTTTGGGCGCCGTAGTACCGGTCGGCCGGAACCTTGATTTCCCCCATCGAATCGGACTCTATGCGATATTCCATGGCAAACTCCTGTACAGAATAGCTTTGCGGCTTAAGACATTTCCGGCCAATATAGTCGATTGCGGCCGGAGAGCAAGAGGGGAAAGAGGGCTTAAGTGACAGGATTTCTTGCCGGGGTGAACCTAATGACCGTCCAGCTCTGGTGCCCCACGTGGGATTGGATCCATCGGAGACTACTGGGGTGGCCCACCCGTGCCTCGGGTGGGATAGACGGTACAAACCCACGACATAGGTAACAGTCTGCATGATCTGAATAGCATGGGAAACCGGTGTACAATCCCGCCATCAAGCTGGCGGGGCATTAGGACGATGCCTGGGCACCCCACGTCTTTTCCCCCTTTCGTAGCTCAGGTCTCAAATGGCAGAAAGCCGCCGAACGACCGAATGACGATCCAGACCCCATGGCCTGACTCACTCTCACTGCCATGGAGACCTGAGGATCGACACGGCCGGAATCGGTTGCGGCAGGTCCCCGCTGCATTGGTTGTAGGGCATGCTGTTCGTCATGGTTTGGCGTCGTTTGGATGGATGGTGATATCTAATTGGGACCTGCCCTGAAAGAGTCTGGCCTCCCTCTAGGTAGGGCAGGACCGTCCGCAGACTAGTAGTACCCCTTATCCTTCGGAAACACCCGGACTCCCAGGCTGTCGCGGCTGCGAGAGAGGTCTCCCATTTCGATGTTGTTCATTGCAGTCTGACGTATCACTACTGAAGTACTCAAGTCTGAAGGGACTGGAGATGCTTTGCGCACATAAACGTCCAGAGTATCCGCATGGAACCGATACAAGATGCGTTCTGCACCGGGGAAGATGTACTCGGAAGTAGAATCGCGATCCATTCCGCCGCGAGGTGCATTGGTGATGACCGTCACATGGCGTCCCGACAATGATGCCAGGTAGACGTTTTCGAGGTACAGCGATTCGCCGTCCCCCCCGCCTGCAATCTGAAGCTCCTGTGAGGTTTCGAGATCGGAAAAGAGCCAGGCAAGCACAACGACGGGCCCGCCCAACAGGAGACCGGATGCTACGAAGAAGATTGTCAACGCCGTTATCGGGCGGAGGCCGATGCCATCCCAGTATTTGTCGAGTATCACTCAGGCCTCCCATCGAATCCGAATCCGGCTCAAACAAGTTTGAACCGGCCACCCAGAGAGTTCCCGGGCCAGACAATCTGACAATCTCTATCCCCTACTCCTTCTCCCACGCCCTTACAAACGCCATACGCTTGGTCAATGCCGGGTGGCTGTAAAACCAGAACTCCACCAGCGGGTGCGGGTCGGGGTCCGACAAATTATACACCGCCAGCTTGTCAAACGCGATCGCAGCTTCCTCACCGGTGATCCCCGCATGCTCCATTCCGTAGGTATCTGACTGAACCTCCATGTACCGGCTGGCGCTGTTGGTGATCGGCTGGAACACAAACGATATGACCGACACAAAAATCAGAATCAACGGCAGCGAGGCCATGTCACCCAGGTGGATAAACCCAAACCGTTTCTGGAATTTCTTGATCACCCGGTGAATCATTTTGTCCATCAGGAACAAGGCCAGCATCATAAACACCAGTGCAATCCCCAGCCCCCACCAGATATGGTTCATGACATAATGCCCCATCTCATGCGCCATCACGAATTTGATTTCGTTGGTCGTGAAGTTCCGAATCAACGTGTCATACAACACAATGCGTTTGGAGCCGAACATCCCGGTAACATAGGCATTGAGTTTGGCCGACTGTTTGGATGCGTTGACCTCAAAGATATCAGCGTCGTGAATCCCCGCACTCTCCGCCAGTGCCAGGATCTCAGTCTCCAGCGCCTTGTCCTGCAGGGGGCCGAAATCATTAAACAGCGGCGAAATGTAAATCGGGATCACAATCATCATGACAATCAAAAACGGTATCGCCCCCAGCGTGAACGCCAGCCACCACCGGGTCATGTAATTGATCAGCTTGTAGAGGAAAAACATCGGGATAATACCAATAACCATCAGGATGCCCAGGTTCATCATGTCCTCGGTGAGCCACTCAATGAACGTCTGGTTCATAAAGCCGTATTGCTGCTCGACGATAAACGACCGGTAAATCGACAGCGGCATGCTGAGGATATAGTCGACCAGCAGGAAGAGAATCAGAAACGCCCACACGGCAAAAAACTTGATTTTGATTTTACTGGCCCAGGTGCGCAGTTTCGCCGAGAGGCCGGTCACCAGGATCAGAAATGGAATCAACAGCCCCACAAAAAAACTGACAAAGCGCCAGATATTGTTGAACCGGGAGTAGGCGACCAGTTGGGCCTGGCGTTCCGGGTCCATAGGGTATTGCAGGTCACCGGTGGTAGCGGCGGCGACTGTTGTATCCGCCGTCATGACCGCGGTATCCACAGCGACCGTATCGGCCGGGTTCAGGCTATCGGGATTTCCGAGACACGTTGCGGCGACAAGTAGCACGAGCAGACACACCGCGATTCGGACAATGGCAATCGACTTCATGTGATTCTCTCCCTTGAGACTGGACAGGTTGGTCAAAGCTACAAGAGTTGAGCACGGCTGTCAAGGAAGAGGAGAGGGGAATGACTGCTCGACCTTCCCCCCGCAACTCAGGTCTCTATTAACCCGGTGTGAGCCCACAACCGATTGCGATTCGAGAACCAGCAGTCTGACTGGTCGCCGTCGCCGAGGAGACCTGAGGGTTGCGTGGCTGACATCGGTTGCGGCAGGTCCCCGGGGCCACCTATGACCGGATGCGCTTGCTCCTGCACCAGCCTCACAAGTGATCTTGACCAGCCGAACCTGGGACCTGCCCTGCGGTATAGGGGCGGCGAGAGAGACAATACGGGTCATCAGACCCGTCACCCCTGCGAATGCAGGGGGTCCATTCACAAGAAATCAATGGATTCCTGCGTGCGCAGGAATGACAGCGCAATGGCGCTGTTGGTGTACCAGAGGTTGGGATTCAGATGATCACCTGCCGTGAACCCGGCCGGACACGCTGACCGGGCCACCTGGAATCCCCCTCAAACAAGTTTGAGGGGGCCACCCAGCCGCGGCTTCGCCCCCAAGTCATCCTTGTCGAAGGATGGCTTACCTGCGCTGCAGTTGCATCGTCGGTCCCACCCGGGGCGCGGGCGGGCCACCGGAGAAACCACCCGGCCCACCCGGGACTTTTCTGTTGTCGCTCCCCCCTATCTGACATATACTTATGGGCCGGTCGACCCTGTCCCGGCAGCGGTGTATAAGGGTAACAAGGAAGGTCCCGTTACCCGGTCAGTGAAGACAAGAAAGATAGCTCATGAGCCGTATGTACTCTAATCCCCGAATTATCCCCCTTCTGCTGATGCTCGTCCTGGCGCTTGGCGCCCTGCTGCTTCCGTCGTGCGGCGGCGATGATCCGCCCACCGGCACCACCTCCGCCACCTATGCCTGGCAGCAGTCCTTTGCTCTTCACGCCACCGCCCAGTGGCAGGAGATCTGGGGCAACTCGGCCTCGGATATGCTCGTGGTCGGCCGCGACGGCAAAGTGTTCCGGGGCGGCGGCAATGTCTGGGATTCGCTCGTGTGGCAGGCCACGCTCGATGCCAGCTACTACACCGTGTGGGGATTTGATATCACCGATGCCTACGCCGGCGGCGGCTGGTCTACCACCGATACGACAGTTGATACCATTGTCGATGACGGTGATACGACCTTCGATTCGACGTTTTATGCCGACGGCAGCCTGGCTATTGAATACAACGGTTCGGTGGCCAATGACTTCGGACTCGATGTTGGCGATTTCATCCTCGATGTCTGGGGTGTTTCGGATACCAGTGTTTACTTCGTGGGAGCCGACGGCCGCATTGTGCGCTACAACGGCACCACCTCGTATATCATCGCCGGGGGCGGCAATGTATCGCTTCGATCCATCTGGGCCGGCTCTGATAGCAATATTTATGTAGCCGGTGATGCCGGAATCATGCTGCATTACGACGGTACCGTCTGGGATGTGGTCAACCTGCGCACATCCAAAAACCTGAAAGAAATCTACGGCGTCTCAGACACCTCGGTTTATGTCGTTGGCACCGACGGCGCCCTGTATCACCTCACCGGTCCCGATGACTTTGAGAAAATCACTCTCGATACCGATGAAGACCTCTACGCCGTCTGGGGCACCGATGACAACAACATGTACGTCTGCGGTATCAACGGCACCATCATGCGTTTTGACGGTACTTCCTGGGCCGCACAACCTACCGGCACAAAATTCGGCTTTGTCGGGCTATGGGGCACGTCGGCCAATGACATTTATGCGGTCGGCGAGGCCGCCATGCATAACTCCGGTGGCAACTGGGAATTTGTGAGAATCTCCGAAACGCCCGATTTTTACGGCATCTGGATGGCCCCCAGTACGGTGGTTATCACGGTTGGCTCGGGCGGGGTGATAAACAGCTTCAACGGTCTCACCTGGTCGAGAGACACCTCGGTGACCTCCGACCTCAGAGCGGTGTGGGGCGACGATGATATCACTTTCCGTCTGGCCGCCGGTGACAACGGGGTGATTCTGAGATCTGTCGCTGCCGGGGTCTGGAGCCCCATGACTCCCGCCGTGTCGGCCGACTTCACCGGCCTGTGGGGCTACAGCGATACACTGGCCTATGTAGTTGGGTCCGGCGGGACAATCCAATGGTACGACGGCTCCATCTGGCAGGAGATGACTTCAAATACCACCGAGGACCTGCGGGGTATCTGGGGCACGACCGATGGCGCCCTGGTTACCGTTGGCGACGGCGGTACGATCATGCGCTACGACAGTGTCTGGACAGAAGAGACCTCCGGAATCTCAACCCGTCTGAATGCCGTATGGGGATTCAGCGACACTGACATCTATGCCGTGGGCGCAAATGGCGTCATCCTGCACTACGAGGACACTGCCTGGACCCCCATGACCAGCGGTACGGTGATACACCTTGAAGGAGTTTGGGGTAGTTCAACCAACGATGTTTTCGCGGTAGGCGAGGACGGCCTGGTCCTGCACTGGGACGGCAGTGACTGGGAGACGATGGAACTCGACGCCACTATTGACCTGCACACGATCTATGGACGTAGCGGAACGGATGTCCGCACCGCCGGTGATTTCAATCACCTGTTCAAATACTCCAAGCAGTAAGAAACACCAGGTTCACATACAAACAGCAAAACGCCGCCGGGTCACAGACCCGACGGCGTTTTTGTATCTGGTCGATTGCTGAAGCAATCAGGCGGCGTAAACAGAAACCTGTTTGCCGGTTTTGCCGACCCGCTCGTATTTCACCACGCCTTCAACTTTGGCGAAAAGGGTGAAATCGTTGCCGAGACCGACATTGGTACCCGCCTTGATGGGGGACCCGCACTGACGAACGATTATCGAACCGGCAGACACCAGCTGGCCGTCGAAGACTTTGGTTCCCCGTCGTTGACCCTGTGAGTCCCGACCGTTCTTGGAAGAACCAACACCTTTTTTGTGAGCCATAACAAACCTCTATGTTCTCTCAATCGTTTTTTCCAAAAGCCACACCCCTGCCCGGACTCCGAACAGAGTTGTGTAATATATAGGTTCATCGACGAAAGGCAAGCGGAAACATAACTTCCTGTCTGCCATTGTGTTATTCCGGTCAAAGCTCAGCCCGGTCAATTACTCGACCGGGCTGAGCCGTTATGTACATTTCTTAATCCCAGCGTCCCGATCAGGTGATCGGCTCGGACGCCTGCTGCCGACCGGTCGGATTGAACTTGAAGGTCAGTTCATCATTGCCGGCGCCTACCACCAGATCACAGTCTCCGGCGTATTGGCCGCGCAGGATTTCCTCGGCCAGGGGATCTTCCAGGTAACGCTGCAGCGCCCGCTTGAGCGGCCGGGCACCGTAGGCCGGGTCAAAGCCCTTGTCCGTAATGAACTCCTTGGCAGCTTCCGTGAGTTCGAAACTGATGCCTTTTTCGGCCAACTGCTTGGCGAAATCAAGCACCAGGATCTCAATAATCTGCTTGATATGGTGACGTTCCAGCGAGTGGAAAATGATCGTCTCATCGATACGGTTGAGCAATTCCGGATTGAAGAGCTTTTTCAGTTCATCCAGAATCGTCTTTTTCATGCCGCCGTAAGAACCACTGGACGCCTTGGTATCAAAACCAACCGTCTTTTCATCGCGCAATGCCTTGGTACCAACATTGGAGGTCATAATCACGACGGTGTTTTTGAAATCAACTTTGCGACCGAACGAATCAGTCAGGCAACCATCGTCAAAAAGCTGCAACAGAATGTTATACACATCCGGGTGCGCCTTTTCGATTTCATCGAGCAACACCACAGAGTACGGTTTCCGTCGCACCTTCTCGGTCAACTGGCCGCCTTCTTCGTAGCCGACATATCCCGGAGGAGCACCGATCAAACGTGATACGGCGTGCTTCTCCATGTATTCCGACATGTCAATACGTACCAGCGAGTCGACATCATCAAACAGGAAGTTGGCCAGCTGGCGAGCCAGCTCGGTTTTGCCGACACCGGTCGGACCGAGGAACAGGAAAGCGCCGATCGGACGGCGGGGATCGCCGAGTCCGGCCCGGGCGCGACGAATCGCCTTGGCCAGAATCGTAATAGCCTCGTCCTGTCCCACCACCATCTGCTGCAGGTCTTCTTCCATCCGAAGCAAACGCTGAGATTCCTTTTCCTCCAGGCGGAAGAGAGGGATACCGGTGATTTTGGCCAGCACGGTAGCGACATCGTCGGCCGTAAGAGTCAGTTGCTCTTTTTCGCGCTGCTCTTCCCACTGCTGCTGCAGCGAGGTGAGTTTTTCCTTTTCGGCCTTGATCTCATCGCGAAGCTGCGCGGCGGTTTCGAAGGCCTGGTTTTTGACAGCCTCTTCCTTGCGCTGCTGCAGTTCGGTCACGCGGGTTTCAATCTCGCTGAACTGCTCAGGACGGGTGTAAGTCGACAGATGCACGCGCGACCCGGCCTCATCGATAAGATCGATAGCCTTATCCGGCTGATATTTGCCCGAGATGTACCGATTCGACAGGCTCACGGCGGCCTCTATGGCACTGGCCGAGATCTTGATCTTGTGATGTTCTTCGTATTTCGG
>JAHIVM010000361.1 GCA_018816665.1 Candidatus Zixiibacteriota bacterium | reverse complement strand
TATAGGAGTGAGGCGGATATTTTGTCAATTCTTTCCCGGAATCCGGGGTCGTCGGACATCCGACGAGCCACCAGGTCACAGGCGTGAATTACGGTAGAATGGTCCCGGCCGCCAAAGGCGCCACCGATCACTTTCAGCGAACTCGAGGTCAGCGATCGGGCAAGGTACATGGCCACTTGACGGGCTAATGCGACGCTTGCCGTCTTCTTTTTAGCCTTCATGAGGTCCGGATCGAGATCAAAGTGCTCCGCTGCCTTCTTCTGGATAGCCTCAATCGTGAGATCTTTCCGGCTGCTCACGTGAGTGTCCGACAGGACTTTTTTGGCCAGTTCCAGCGACACCGGGACACCGGTGAGGGAAGCATAGGCCAGCACCCGGGTCAGGGCGCCCTCCAGTTCGCGGATATTGGTGGTTATGCGATCCGCAATGTATCGCAATACACTATCCGGCAGCGTGGTACCCTCGGATTCGAGTTTTTTGTACAGAATGGCGGTACGGTTCTCCAGATCGGGGGCCTGCAGATCGGTCACGAGACCCCAGGAGAAACGGCTGAGCAACCGGTCTTCGAGTCCCTTAATATCTTTTGGCGGGCGGTCCGAAGTCAGGATGATTTGCTTGCCGGATTGATACAGGGCATTGAAGGTGTGGAAGAACTGCTCCTGAGTTCCTTCCTTGCCGGTAAAAAACTGGATGTCATCGATGATAAGGCAATTCACATCGCGATACAGGCGAGTGAAATCTGCCACCGAACGATCAGAAATAGCGGCGATAAAATCCGAGGTGAATTTCTCCGAGGTGGCATACATCACACGCATCGACGGTAGCTGTTCCAGGATTTTGTTGCCGATAGCCTGCACGATATGTGTTTTGCCGAGCCCGGTACCGCCGTAGATGTACAGCGGGTTGTACTTGGTTAACCCCGGAGCCTCGGCTACGACCGATGACGCAGCGCAGGCAAACTGGTTGAAGTCACCCACCACGAGCGTATCAAAGTTGTATCGCTGGCTGAGGGATGGGTTTGCATGGACGGTTGCCGCTTTGACCGGCACCGGCTCAAGAGCCGTATCAAAACTGATACTGGTTTGATCCTCGTATTCTGATTGACCGGTGATGACGTACAGCACCTCGGGTTTTTCCCCAAGCACTTCCCGGAAAGCTTCATCCACCAGCTCCCGGAAGTGTTCTTCGATCCAATCAGCAACGAATTGATTAGGTACGGCGACCTTGAACTGGTTCTGGTGACCCGGCTCACCCTTGGTAGCCTTGAGCCAGGTATTGAAGGACTGTGTTTTCAGGCGGCGGGACATATAGTCCAAACAGTCCTTCCACTGCTGAGAATTTGACACAACTGGAATCAAGTCAGAGTCCCCACTCACTTATGGCAATCAACATTTCAACATTGCTGTAAGCCGTTATCCTGCGGACTCCATGTCCCCGGACAGCGACCTGACGCTGCAGTTTACCCACACAGTTGTCAACATGCTCATTTTTGGGGGAGACGTGTAACCTGCAGGAACACAATAGCCTGTTACCCAGCCCCTATCAGTTACACACATCTTATTAACAACTACGGAATGTGGCGGCGTCATAAGCATTAATATCGCATGTGGAAAAGTCCGTCAAGGACGGTATACTAAAAAAATGCAAAAAGACTGAACTGGTTGTTTCAGTGACCGTTAGAGCGCAGGGTCGAAAGGGCAACCGGCCGTCACTTTCGCATGTGACTGGCCGGTTAAAAACTGCAATGCCTGACCCTATACGGGGGCAAGGGCTTATCGCGGTTGCGTATTCTCGATAGCGCGAGCGATAGCTTCAAAGATTGCCACCTGATCATCCGTCCCATCGAGCGCAACCGGCTTTCCTGCATCGGCGGCCTCACGTATGGATGTCATCAGCGGCACTTCACCCAACATCGGTACATGAAGTTTAGCGGCGAGTGATTTACCACCATCCTTGCCGAAGATGTAGTCACGTTTACCATTGCTCTCGTAGTACGCCATGTTTTCGATGACGCCCAACACCTTAAGGTTGGTTTTTTCCGCGAGCTTTGCAACACGGCCCGCAACATGCGTAGCCGTTGCCTGGGGTGTGGTGACGACGATGAGTTCGGTAGAGGGCAACGCCTGGGCGACACTGATGGTAACATCGCCCGTACCCGGGGGAAGGTCGAGGAAAAGATAATCCAGTTCATCCCACATGGAATCGGCGATAAACTGATTGATCGCTTTATGCAGAAGCGGTCCCCGCCACACCACCGGCTCGTCTTCATCGATAAAAAAGCCCATCGACACAACCTGCAAGTTGTCGCCTTTACGCAGCGGAACGATTTTGTCGTCGATAACGGTCGGTTGACCGGTCAAACCAATCATGCGCGGGATAGAGAACCCGTAGACATCGGCGTCCAGCAGCCCAACTTTTTTTCCCAGCCGCGCGCAGGCAACTGCCAGGTTGGTGGTGACGGTGGACTTACCCACGCCGCCCTTGCCGGAGGCAACCGCGATGAAGCGTTTTGCAAAGTCCATGCGTGGAGGAGCATCGGCCGGTCCGCGGGCCATGCCCAGTTTGGCTTTCAGATTGGCGCGCTGATCATCGGTCATCACGTCAAACTCGACCGTAACCTCGTTCACACCGTCGATAGTCTTCACACCGGCGACAATATCGGATGCGATCTTTTCTTTGAGGGGACAGCCCGGGACAGTCAGGCTGATAGCGACCTTGACCTTGTTACCATCGATAGCAACAGCCTTCACCATGTCGAGATCGGTGAGCGGTTTTTTCAACTCAGGGTCATCGATAGTCCCGAGAACTTTCAGGACGGCTTCTTGAGTAACCATATAATCCTCCGGCCCGTGGGCCGTTCAATTCAGACATACATCGGTTTGTTCGCTGCCCTCGTAGCAGCGTAGACATGATGCCAAGGTTTCGAAGGTAAGTCAATAGGTGAGGGCAAGATCGCGTCGCTCAGGAACGAGGCATTTCCGAGTCGGTATTCGCCGGGGTCTGGTTGGGAGACGATGGCTGCAGGGTGTCGCGGCTCTGGGGGAGAAACATGTAGATCAGGAGGAAAACGATGGCGCAACTGATTGCGGCATCGGCGATATTAAACGCCCAGAAGCGTTGCAGGGAGAGAAATTCGATATCAAAAAAATCAAAGTCGAGAAAATCAATCACCTTTCCTATCCGGATACGATCTATCAGGTTGCCGATTGCGCCGGCGGCGATGAAGGCCAGCGGTATGGCTACAATTCGAGTCTGCAGATTGCGATAGATATAAAACAGCAGTACCGGCAGGATAACCAGGGCGACTATCAGGTAAGACAGCGACGGTCCCAGGCGGGTACCCATGGCACCTCCCTCGTTGTAGACGAGGGTGAGCTGGAAAAACGTTCCCAGGACTTCGATGGGAGCTTTGCCGGTGAGTTGTGCGACTGCCCAGATCTTGGTGACCTGGTCGACGGCCACCACCGCAACGATGATGGCCACTACCGCTACCAGGGTGCGAGCGTGATTACTTGCGGCCAGTTTTTTTCACCTCTTCCTCTGATTTGCACTGAATGCACAGGCGGGCGTGCGGAACAGCTTTTAGGCGATTCAACTGAATATTCTTGCCGCAACTGTGACACTTCCCATAGGTACCGTCCTTGATGCGGAGCAGCGCTTCATCGATATGGTGCAGGAATCGGCCGCCCTTGGAGGCATAGGCGAAAGCCAGTTCCCGTTCCATGTTATCGGTCCCCTGGTCGGCCATGTGATAGGAATAATGCGAGAGGTCCCCCGTGGACTCCTTGATGGTGGAGCTGCCATGGGTGGAACTGATCACTCCCATCTCCTTGAGCATGTCGATGCGCTTTTTTTCCAGAAGATCCTTGAACTTCTCGAGATCGGCCTTCCTCATAACGGTCTCCCAGCTAGACTTTAACCACCGCTATAGCTGCTTTTTCTCCGTTGATATTCCACTCAGTTGCATCTTCGGGCTGCTGTGTATCTAGAAACTCCATTTGTTCGGCCAGGGTTTCTTTCCGAATGAAATCATCGTATCGCGAGGCCGCCGCGCGTAGGCGATCCGACGATGTCACCCGTACCCGAATATGATCGGTAACTTCCAATCCGGAGGTTTTGCGCATGTTCTGAATCTTGTTAACCATCTCGCGTGCAAAACCTTCATCGATCAGATCGTCGGTCAGGTCGGTCACCAGCGCAACCGTTACGCCACCCTCGAATTCTACCGCGAAGCCGTCCCTCTCGTTCCGGATCACCTGGACGTCGTCCGACGTAAGTTCCGGCTTCCCGTCCAGAGATTCAACCAGAAGCTTGCCGGATTTGACAAATTCCTTCACCTTATCCGACGGCAGAGCATCGATATAGCTGGCGGCCGCCTTGACTTCTTTGCCCAGCTTGGGACCGGCGGTTTTGAAATTCAGCTTGGCGCTGAAAGAAACGTAACCGTCGAGACTCTCCGCACCCACCACTTCCTTGACATTGAGCTCATCGCGGATGATGTACAGATACGGGTCCAGTCGTTTTACTGCCACATTGGCGGGCAGGCTCATCATGAGTTTGGCCAGCGGCTGGCGGACCTT
>JAHIVM010000028.1 GCA_018816665.1 Candidatus Zixiibacteriota bacterium | reverse complement strand
GAACTTCCACGACAAGCTGAGAAAACGTCATATGACCTAACTGGACTATGTAGTTCGCCACCACGAACGCTACCACCGCCCGGGGATCAATCGGCCACTGCAATATATAGCAGGCCGCCAGCAGGACAACAGCAATACCGGTTTCATCGAGCAGTATCTGCCGTGAACGCAGGCGCAGACGGTGACCGTCCAGGACCGGTTTCGGACCCCGAATGTAACGATAACCAAAGCGAATCGCAAGAAGTACCATCAGCAGGAGCAGGCTCCAGCGGCTGGTTTCGGCCATCAGTTCAAGGCTTGCCCACAGCGTGAGCAAAGCAAGCACAGCCGACACGGTCTGGCTGGAGGCCAGCAGCAGGGTCTGGCGGAGACGACCGGTAAGGCGAACCGGAGTTCGCATCGCCCGTACTTCTGGTCGAGTCGCTTTGTCCGTGGCAAGATGGGTCGCTCTTAGCGTTGCCTGCACGCGATTGCCCCCTTCGTTGGGCAGTCCCGGTTTACCCGAGATGTTGCGCCGGCGGACGGACTGCCTCGGAGATGAGGCGCGTGATGGTCCGTGTTGCTTGTGGTGGGTAGCCCCCGGTCCGACGTTGTTATGTACAGTATCGTCAGGCCGACGACGTCGCTTTACCGAGGCTCTTCCTTGAGTCGGACGTTCCTGGTCGTGTTTGACTGTCCCTGTCTTAGACATTATTTCATTTCCGTACGTTTACTTCGGCCGTCGGCGATCCCTGCCAGCGCCGGCCGTCGGTACTTTCCCGGCCCGGTGTTTGCATTCAGGCCATTATCTGCTTTCCTCCAGATCGGGAGCTACATAGGCCGCGATCCGTTCGGTTGCGGGCTCAGTCTCAGCCGCTCTCTCAGCCATCGGGTCAGTTTGGGGGGGCCGATGCATTTTGACCATCCGCTTGTCCAGCCCCTTCAGGCGATAGTACTCCCTGGGCATGTTATCGAATGCGGTCAGGAGTCGTTCATTCGACAGCGGAGACTGTATTCGGTAACGGATATAGCTTTTCAATTGCGGGTAACCGTCAAGATTCTCCACCGAGACATTATAACGCGCCAGCCAGTTGCCGGTTTGTTTTGGATCGGCCACGCGCATGAGCAGGAAGTCGGTGGCGGTCAGACGATTCTGTATTCCAAGCCGCGTCAGGTGGGTGGCGATCTTCAGAGCCTCATCGCGAATTGTCGCCACATGCTTGTCACGGGCGTCCCCGGAGGACATGGTCACACTGAGGATGCGATAGACGGTATTACTCATGGTCGACCAGGCAGGATCATGGCGCAGGACGTTCAACACTGCCGGAGAGCCTACCAGATAGCCGGACTCATCGGAGCGGATGCCGAACCCCGCGGTCAGTGAGCGCAGCACCACGATGTTGGTGCAGTCGGTCAGGAGGGGCAGCGCTGAGATGCCGTAAAAATCAAACAGCGTTTCATCAACAATCAACATGCCGTTCGGCACGGCGGCGGCCAGGCGAACCAGATCGGCCCGGGCGAAGTCGGCGCCGGTGAGTTGATTTGGGTTGGCCAGAAAGATCGTCTCGTCGCCCGCGTTGACGGCGGCCACGAGATCGTTCGGACTGCTCACAAACGGTGATTCGCCCACCACTTCGGCCAGCCTGATACCGGCGCGATCGGCGGCGATAGCCAGTTCCGGCGTGGCCAGACCGGCCACGAGCAGATCGGTGCTGGTGTCCGCGCGATATTGAAGCAGGCATGTCAGGGCAGCAGTGGCATCGGCGAAAGGGAGAATACGCTCCGGCTCGATCCGCAGTTGTACGGAGACTTTTCCGGCCAGATCCTCGAGGCGACTGGTGCTGATAGTTTCCCAACCACTCATGCGCGTGTCCTTTCGTTTGAGGCGGGGGCTCCTGCGCCGGTCATGAGCTTGCCGGACGACTTCGGCAGCTGCCGGTGAGGCTGGTCGAGCTGTTGTGTACGGTCCACAATGAGTCCCCTTACTTTAGTGTTCGGCACTCCCGGGGAATACCCACTTTATGACTTTGCAAGGGCCGTGCCAATCTGTGCAAGAATTGAACAATCCGGGCATAATGACTGTACGCCAACAGGTTAAGGCAGGCCGACAGTAATCGGATTTGACTGTGTCGGGCCTGATACACAGCCGGGGCAGCCAGGATTTCCGACCCGGAGGGAAAAGTTGTCGGGGGGCAAATCAAACCGCCCGGCTGGCGAAAACGCAGCCGGGCGATCAATAGGAAGGTGAGAAGAGGAATCGTGTGAGTCACTCTCAAGAGTGGCTCCTTACAGTCTGTCTATCAGTAGAATCGTTGTCAGCACTCCCGTGGTGGTGGTCAGGACGGTGGTAACCGTCTTGCCCCAGTCACGCTTGTCTTTAATTTTGGTCGGTACGACGATAACGTCGCCGATATCCACGTGAGATCCGAGCGCATCGCCGCCGGAAAACACTTCGCCGTTGGCTTTAATGAGCCGCGTGCCCTTTTTGTCCGCCTGGGAGGTGAAATTTCCCGCCCGCTGGACATAGTATTTTACTTTTTCGTTTTCACGGTATTTGATTGTGCCGTTGGACCCCACCGAACCAAGCACGGTAATGCCGGTCGGGATGGTGGGGACCAGGATACGGTCGCCGGATTCCAGGAAAATGTCGGCGTGTTTGCCGCTGGTGGCCAGCAGCCGGTCCATGTCTATGACCACCCGGTTCACCTGCCGGGCGTCGTACTCAAAGAGGGCTTCGCGGGTCAGTCGACCCAGGGAATCCTTGATGATGGGGCTGGACTTCTCCATGATAGTCGGTATCTTCATGCGCTCAAGCTGTTCGCCGATGGATTGGCGTTCGAAAACCGTTCCCTGCGGAAACGCATCGTTGGTGAAACCGCCGGCCCGGGTCAGCAGATCGTAAAGGGTTTCCCGACCTTCCTGGATCACATACTCGCCCGGATACAGCACTTCGCCTTCGATCCACACCGTTTTGTGCAACTGCCAGTGGGGGAGGCGACGGATGTACAGGCGATCATCCGGTTCGAGTCTGAGGCGACTGCCGTAGGGATCGCCGAGATTGATCTGGCTGAGCAGGACATTGCCGGATGAATCAATACGGGCGATTTCGGCCTGATAGACGAGAGCGCCGCGGGTAAATGAACCGGCCAGGAACACCAGGTCCTCGATAGTCATATTGTCGTACAGACGGAACCGTCCGGGGCGACGGACCTCGCCGCTGATGTACACGTACTTGTCCCAGGTGACGTCGCTGATGGAGTACACGTGCAGGGAATCGCGGTCACGGAGGACCAGGTTATTCGCCGCATCGCCGTCGAGAGCCGCCTGGAGGTCAATGGCGACCACTTCCGTGCGCCAGTCAGAGTAATGGCGGAAGAGGTTGGCCCGACCGTAGTAGACGTCGTAGGGCTGCAGTTTCGAGCGGCTGAGCAATTCCGATATCGTGGTGGAGTCGTTACGTTCATAATAGCCCGGGTGTTGTACCAGGCCGAAGGCAGCGACCATATTGTGCTTCAGTTCAAAGACGGAGAACACCGTCATCCGGTCACCGTCGAGCATCGGCATACGATCCGTCGAATCAGGGACGGCGTCGTTGAGATTCAGGTCGATGACGGCCCATTGATCACGTCCCGATACGCGTTCCAGCATGACGCGGTCGAGATAGGCCTCGGGGCGGGCATTGCCGGCCAGTGCAAGAACATCGAGGGCTGTTTCATTGTGTTTAAGTTCATAGATGGCCGGACGATTGATTCGTCCGCGTATGGCCACGCGGGGACCGGCTACCGGAACGAAAATAGCATCGCCCGATTGCAGGCGCACATCGGATGAGTTGTCACCTTCGAGGAGGAATCGATAGAGGTCTGCCTCGGCCACCTGCTTGCCGTTGCGCATGACTCGAATGCTGCGCATGGAGCCGTTAGGTCCGGGACCACCGGCCAGGTACAGGGCATTAAACAGCGATGTGAGTGATGATACCGTGTAGGCGCCGGGACGTTTGACCTCGCCGGTCAGGTAGAGGCGGATCGATCGGATTTTTCCCAGGGAGACACTGAGTTCGAAGCCTGAGTAGACCGATGACAGCCGTTGTTTGAGCAGGGGTTCAAATTCCCCCAGGGTTTTGCCCCAGGCGAGAATCTCGCCGGCTCGCGGAATCGTAATTTTGCCTTCCCGATTAACGACCAGGGCATATTCCTGTTCGACTCGTCCCCAGAGATTGACGAGAATATTGTCGCCGGGGCCCAGGACGTAATCGTCATCGGCCGCCACGTCATTGGGTGGAACGACATCGCGGGCATCGGCAAACAGGCCGGTGCCAAACGGTTCGAGTTCGGAAAAGGGTGTGAGGGCGGGACTACCGTCCACCGGTGTGCTGGTCGGAGTGTCGTCCGGAGTTTCCGGTCGACGAGCCAGACCGTCGTTGGAAAAAATCTCGGGCGTACGATAGGCACCGGTGTCTTCCTCTGCGCCGGTGGCATCGTAGCGCTGCAACAGCGCCTTTTTCTGTTCGGCACTGAGTCCATCGATTTTCAAATCCTGTGCGACTGCGTCGGTAAACCAGTTGAGGCACACAAGAATTATGATGGCCAGCACCACAATGAGAAACTTTCGCATGATCACCTTCCTATTAGCCAAAGCTCTCGGGTCGACTCTGAATCCATTCGGTCGGCCCTCACCCACTTATGGCAAGTGTGGTGCCACACGCGGCAATAATCACATAAGGTGTTGTCGGGTAATCAGTTGAGTTGAAAATGTGGGGGTCCAGTCGGCGTCCGGCCGGCTGCCGGTGAGAAACGAGTTCCGGGTCACACAGGAGAATATTTCCATGTTTGGCGTGTGAAAGGGGTGTCGGCAGGGGGATCGACCCAGGGGGGGCGAGGCAGGGCGGACGCTGGTGGCGGCGGCTAACCTGAACGCCGGTAGTCCCTTCCAGTTTTCTTAAGTAATTCGGCGGCTTTTGGGACCCGGACTGAACGGCGGGGGCGGTTTTTGGACGGGAACGGTGGAAATCAAGTAACAGGCCGTTTTTCAGCAGGTTAAGTCGAATATCGGGGACAAAAATATCCCCCCCAAGCTTGACTTTGCCCTCCGGTTGTGGTAAACTTTCAAACCGTTTTTGATAAAGCGCTTTGCAGAATCGTCTGTAGTACACAGGGTGTGGCGATTGCGACGATATCAATCGCAACGCAACAATTCTGGCGCATCGTGACGGACGATAGGTTGAGGAAGACTGCTATGCATAAGGGCTATATGGAGAAGAGAATGAGGAGAATTGGAATTGCCGCCAGTGTATTGATGGTGGTTTTGCTGGGCTCGAGTTCGGTCCTGGCAAGCGGCTTTGAAAACACCGGCCTGGGCACCACAGCCCGAGGGATGGGTGGAGCGTTCCGCGCGGTAGCCGACGACTGGACGGCGTCGTACTACAATCCGGCTGGCTACGCCTACGTCGTTGATAATCAGCTGGGGGGCAACATCGGTTTGTTCAGTAACCGGCACGAAATTACGGCGGACTATGTAGAGTATGATGCTCTGGGTAACCCGTACGGCTGGGGGATGGTCAATGACCAGTCCATCTACAATTTCGACCGTATCCTGAATAATCCGGCCGCAGGATTTGTGGTGCGGTTACCGATCTGGGGTGAGACCGTATTTGGTCTGTCGGGATTCCAGCGCTTTGACTACAGTATCGGCTGGCGGTTTTATTCACCCGAAGCGACCGACTTCCGCGCCTACAACGATTCTGCCGATGCCTGGGCACCCAGTGATCATTACCGCAATGATCTGGATGTTGTTGCCTTTCAGGTGACCGCATCGCGCACCTTCATGGAAGAGAAAATGTCGCTTGGTCTCGGGCTGCAGCTTCTGCGTGCCGATCTCGTGTTCGCCGACATGACTCTTCGCGACAATCCCATGGACGGTTTCATTTCGGCGCGTCCGTATGACCGTGTCCCCGAGTTTACTAACAACCAGGGAAGCGGTTATGGTTTCGGCCTGAATTTTGGAATGATGTACCGGTTGAACGAAAAGCTGAACTTCGCCATTACCGCCCAGTGGCCGTTTGACATCACGCTCGACGGTACAACCGATTTCCGTTACATCATGCCGAGCAACCCGTTGCAGCGCGATCTGGTGAACATGTCACAGGAAGAACTGCTGTACGTCAGCGGCGAGCTGGTGAACTTCCAGTCGGACTTCGAAACCAAGCTGAAGCTGCCGCCGTCAATGTCACTGGGCCTGGCGTATGATGTCACCGAGAAGCTGACTGTTGCGCTTGATGCCGAGTACACGCTGTGGTCGCGGTACGAGGGCTTTGAGTTTGCGTACAGCAATTTCGTCAATCTCCCGACCTGGGTTGACACCAACGGTACGCGGTATACTATCGCCGAGGATTTCCTGACCACCGACCTGAGCAATCCCACCGAATGGGATAACGCCGGCAAAATCGCCCTGGGCATGCGGTACCATCTGAATGATGTTGTTACGCTGCTGGGTGGCGGATCGGCCGACCAGTCACCGTCGCGCAATACCGCGCAGATTACGCCGCACTTCGTAGACACGGGTGACAAGTATAGTTTCAATGGCGGCGTGGTGTTCCATATTAACCAGTGGGACCTGGGAATCGTACAGAGTTACATAAGCTACCCGGATCGTTCCATTTCCGATTTCACGGATTTGAACGACGACGGTGTCTTTGACAACTTCCCGGGTGACTACAAAGCCGATACGTACGAAACCGTACTGTCTATCACCCACCGGTTCTAGGAGAGTAAGAGATGCGCACGTATATAGTAATTTTCGCAGTACTACTTGTGGGTCTGATGGCGCTGACGAGTTGCGAGGAACGCGGCACGGGTATAGTCAAGCATGACCTCGATGACCTCGGTCAGTTCGCCGGTTTGTGGCCGCTCGGCGACCACGTGTATCAGCCGGAATTGTCGCTGCAGATTCGCAATCCGCAGGAATTGTTGCTCGGTTCAGCGTATCTTCCGGCGGAGTGTTTTGCTCCCGTGAAGCCGGTGCCGGTACTCATCCTGCTCGCTCCCGAAAACGGCGACAAGTTCCATTACTTCAAGTCCGGTCTGGAGACGATCGCGAAAGAAATGACCATCTCCGGCGAAATCGAACCGATGGTGATTTTCTGTGTCAGCAACGATCAGCTGTTTGGCGGCTATTTCTACGGTAATAGCTACCCGGCCGGCAATTATGACAATATCATCGGCAACGAAATGATTGAATACCTCAACAACCGGTTCCCGAACGTCATTGATCAGGCCTCGGCACGCGGTATTGGTGGTGTGGGACAGGGTGCCTACGGTGCCTTCCGGGCAGCCCTGAAAAACCCGGGCGTGTTTTCGTCGATTGCTGTGGCCGACGGTCCTCTGGACTTTGACGGTGCCGACGGCGCCAGTGGTTTGATGGATCTCTTCCCGAGCGTGATTGCCGAACAGCAGTCCATATACACGGGCGGCGTGCCCTTTGATTTCCGGCGCGATTTCGACAGCGCTGCAGCCGCTCCGATCTCCATGATGTTCATCGGCGGCGCCTTGGCGTTCTCGCCGAACGACACGGCGGTCGACTACACTCGCACAATAGACTATCACAATGCGGGCACGGATCTCGACGACGAAGTTGTTGTTATTGTCAACAGTCGCCAGTCTATTGCCGATGCCTCCCTGCCGGGTGGCGGCGATTCAACGACCTTTATCCAGAATGTTGTCGGACTCGAATCCGAGGTCCGCAATTTCGACTTCCATCTGCCTTTCGACGGCACCGGTTCGGTGTACCAGCCGATCTGGGATATGTGGCTGGCGAACAACCTGGAAACGTTGCACGACAACGCCGGAGTGGCGGATCCGCTCGACGGCGTCAACATGCTCCTCATCACCAACCCCCATGCCAAGTGGGGTTATGACGAAATGACCGACTCCTGGGGCGACTTCCTTGACGCTCAGGGGTATTCGGTCGAACGTCACCAGTATGTGGGCACTGAAAACGTCGGCGATCCGAACGAACAGTTCCTTTACGATATCATTCGTGAGATGCTGGTGTTCCACTCCCGGAACTTCTCGGCCGGCAACTGATTCTACATTGCAGACAATAACCCGGAGGGTGTATGTCCCTCCGGGTTTTTTATTGAGAGCAAGAGGCGATCCATGCAGAACGAATCATCGTACGAAGTTATCTCTGTCGGCGCTCATCCGGACGACATTGAGGTGGGCACCGGCGGTGTACTGATAGACCTGGCACAACGCGGGTACCGTACCGGCATCGTGATTCTTACCCAGGGTGAGATGGGTACCGGCGGCACTATCGACATCCGGGCCCGTGAAGTGCGGGATGCGGCCGCTATACTCGGCACTGACATCCTGGCCAGTTTCGACTGGGGCGACACACGCCTTGAGGACACCTACCAGCATCGCCTGGACCTGGCCCGCATCATTCGTGCTGCCCGTCCCAAAATACTCCTGGCGCCGTACCCGCACGTGGGCCACGGGCGCCGTCAATCGCATCCGGATCATGTGGCATCCGGCATTATTGCCGCCAACGCCACTAATCTGGCGGCTCTCAAAAAGGCCGATCTCGAGGGTGAACCGCATCGCGTGGAGCGTATTTTCAACTACTTCCTGCCGCCCCGGGTGACGCCCAATTTCATCGTTGATATTACCGCGCACTTCGACCGGTGGATCCAGGCCCTTTCCGCTCACAAGTCACAGTTTCTGAATCCGGAGAAATCCCGGGACTATATTGAGCATCTGACCGCCATGGCGCGCTCTTTCGGGCTTCAGGCCGGCTGCAAGTACGGCCAGGGGTTTTGCGCGGTAGAGCCTATCCTGATCGGCGACATCATGACCCTGACCCAGCCCGATGATCACCAGGTGCTGTGATACTATCTGCGAGCTTGGCGTATACTGCGGCAGTATGCGGTCGCTTTGACGCGTGCAGACATCACGGCCGGCACCCAGGTCCCAAATCCTCTCTTGTTGCCTGAGATGTGATTCGCTACATTGAGGCCATGACGCGAAGGCAGCAAACGGTACTGATCACCGGAGCCAATGGGTTCGTCGGCTCCCGGTTGGTGCGACGGTTCTCCGCCGATGGCTACCATGTGGTGGCCGGGGTCCGCCAGTCTGCGGATTGCTCGCTGTTGGCCGATCTCAAGCCGGAGTTTCGATACGGTGATGTCACCGATCCGGAATCGCTGGTCGCCATGGTCGGCGGTGTGGACCTGGTTGTTCATAACGCCGGGCTGGTGAAAGCCAAAAGCCGCGAGCGCTTTTTTGAGGTGAACGAAACCGGCACCTGGAATCTGTGCGAGGCGGTGGCCCAACATAATCCCGAACTGATAAGAATCATCCATATTTCATCGGTGGCAGTCATGGGACCGTCGACCGCCGGACAACCGCTGCGCGAGTCCGACACCCCCGCGCCGGTGACCGACTACGCCGAATCCAAGCTGGCGGGCGAAAAGGCGGCCCTGTCGTACGCCGATCGGTTGCCCGTCACGATCATCCGGCCGCATGCCGTATACGGTCCCGGCGACAAAGAGATATTCACGTTGTTCAGGACGGTCAACAATCGGATCCGGCCCTATGTCGGCGATGTCAACCGTCGGATTCACATGATCCATGTCGATGATCTCAGTCGTGCCGTATCGCTTGCCGCCCGGGCGCAAACCGAATCCGGCACGGCGTATTTTATTGCCGAGGCGCAGTCATATACACTGCGGGAGATGATTGAGATTCTCTGCGCCGCAGCCGGACGTCGCGGCATACCGCTGTACGTGCCGTCGCCGGTGTTTCGAGCTGTCGCGGCGATCAGCGAATTCACGTTCAAGCTGGCCGGGGCGACACCAATGCTGACTCGCAACAAAGTGCGGGAACTGGATGCCACCTGGGAGATTGATGTTTCCCGGGCGCGCACGCAACTCGGCTTTGAGGCGGCGATATCGTTTGCCGAGGGAGCCCGGGACACCTATGACTGGTACCGTCGGAAGGGATGGTTGTCATGATCTCTTTTGAGTTGATGTTTTACTGCTTTCTTGGCGCCGGCGCGTATCTGTTCGTTCTGTCGCTGGTGCTGCAATGGGTGGACCGGGTCGCCCGGGTGACCGAGGGGATACCGCCGGAGATGCTGGAGTCTATCGGCCTGGGCTGGACCGTGACCAACTTCATGATGGAGTCGTTGTTTTACGTCATTATCCCGACTATCGCTTACGGCTTTTTCTATTTGATCATTCCGTTTTACGGTATCCGAGCCGGCATGGCGGCGACCCTGTTTGCGTTTGCGGTGGGCGCCGCCCCGGCTTTGCTGGGATTGTCGGTCCGGGTGAAGGTGCCCATGTCCTACCTGTTGTTTGTGTTGTTGTCCGTCCTTCTCAAGCTGGGCGGCTGTTTGATTATCATTTCATATCTCTATTCATTGTAGGTGCTATGAGCAAAGGTGCATCACACAAGGCGGCTCAGTTTCGACGTGTCCGCAAACTGTTTCCCCACACCGAACACACGGTATTCCTGAACTCCGCCGCCCACGGACCGTTTTGTACACCGGTTCACAAGGCG
>JAHIVM010000360.1 GCA_018816665.1 Candidatus Zixiibacteriota bacterium | reverse complement strand
CGTCGACTTTTGGTAATGATATCATGCCGCGCCTGGGAAGAACGTCGGATAAAGACATCACCCGGTACACAAAAGTCGGGTTGATCATATCGGTCGTGCTGGCCATCACCTGGGCCTTGCTGTTCCGATCAGTGGTGGATATCTGGCATGCCTTCGGATCAATCGGTACGCCTGCCCTGCTGGTCCCGGTGTTTTTTGCCTTTGTGGGGAAGCGACGGTTTTCCGGGACGAGCGCTTTTGTGACGATTCTGGTCAGCGGCGGTCTGTCCGCCGTGTGGTATCTCTCGAAGTTTCTCACTGTCGGCGGTGACTACTGGCTTGGACTGCAACCGATTTTCCCCGGCCTCACCGTCTCATTGCTGCTTTTTGGTTTTCTTGCGCGGGCAAACCGGCGGTAGTTGCTTTAGCGATCAAATTTGGGTATATTTGCAGTCTATGGATCGAGAACCAGTCTATTTATCAAAAGCTGGACGAATCAAACTGGAGAAGGAGCTGAAAAAGCTCAAGTTTGAAGATCGCCCGAACATCATCGCGGAAATCAAGCGAGCCCGCGAAATGGGTGACCTGTCGGAAAACGCCGAATACGACGCGGCGAAAGAAGCGCAGGGACACCTCGAGCGAAAGATTGCCGAGATTCAGGACAAGTTATCGCGGGTGCGGACCTTTGATGCCGATCAGATTCCCGATGACAAAGTGTACTTGTTCGCCAAAGTAACGGTGAAGGATCTTGACCGCGGCGGCGAAATCGTGTACACGGTTGTCCCGGCCGATGAGCAGGATGTTGACAATGACATTATTTCGGTGAAATCACCTATCGGGGCCGGGCTGCTCGGCAAAGAGGTCGGCGATGTCACCGAGATTAAGATTCCAATCGGCGTGCTTCGCTACGAAATTCTGAAGATTGAGCGCGAGTAACGCGGCAACGTAATTCTCGCGACAGTACCGCCAACTGTCAACCAGGGCTGTCTCCACAGCCCTGGTTTTTGTGTTTGTGGTGCAGGTGGTGTCGCGGCATGCGCGGTCAGCTCGTTCTCCGACCTGTTCAATAGGGCATTGCGCCTGATGGGGATTTAGTCCAGACTATGATCTCGCAGGAACGGAAACGCGACGATTCCACTGAGAGTGAGGGGCCACCTCGCAATGATCAACCACCTATTCGCCGGTCGATGGCGCGCGGTATTCCGCAATGCGCTCGGGTTCCCCTCGGGCTATGAACAACTCAGACAGATAGTCGAATGCCGTCTGTGTCGAGGAATGATTGACTCCGCGGGCGTCGCGGAATACCGTAAAACTGTGCGTCAGCAAAGCCTCGGCGTCGTCGTACCCTCCCAGCGCGGTCAGACACCGTCCCAGTTGACACTCTGCCTCGGCGAGCGTAGGATGATCCCGGGGCAACACCTGCCGGTACGTTTCCACGGCGGCCACCAGCAAAGACTCGGCTCCCTGCGGATTGCCGTTTTCCAGTTGGACCATGCCCAGCCCCAGAACCGGACTTGCCAGGCGGACGTTGGGGGGCTCGACCTGGCGCTGCATGATTTCGTACGACAGGTGAAACAACGAATCGGCAGCAGCGAAGTTTTTCTGTCGGCGTAGTACATGAGCCAGGTTGCCGAACATTCCGGCCACGTAGTAGTGGTCGTTGCCAACCAGGCGCTGCAAAGACGTGAGTGACACTCGATACAGCTCTGCCGAACCCTCAAGATCGCCTTTGTTCGTGAGTACGGAGGCCAATGATCCCCGACTGGCAATCGTCTCGAAGTTATCCTCACCGAGGAGAGCAATGCGCATGGCCAGTCCCTCGCGCAACAACGGCTCGGCCTTGTTGTTGTCTCCCAGCGTCCAGTACAGCCGTCCGAGATGATTCAGCGTGTAGGCGGTTCCGGGATCATTCCCCGGGTGCAACTCCCGCCGAATCTTGAGCGCCTGGCGCAGGTACTTCTCGGCGGTCACCAGATCGCCGTTGTGCCGGAGCGATGATGCCAGGCTGGTGAGGTCCTCGGCAACTTCATCGCTGTACCCGCCGTACACCTCGCGATCGATATCCAGCGCCTGCTGATAATACCAGGCTGCCGTATCAAACGTGCGGTAGTCATAATAGACGGTTCCCAGCGAGCGCAGCGACCGGGCGACCTCCGCATGGCGCGGACCGTAGACGGCGCGGTTGAGATCCAGCGCGCGCAGGTGCAGATCACGGGACTCCTCCAGGGCGCCCAGCTGGATGTACACCGTTCCGATCACCGACAGCATCATGGCCTGTACGGTGGGCTGGTCCCGGAGTTCACGATCAACCCTCTCAACCCCGATATCAAGTAGCTGCCGGGCGGTGATCTCCTCCCCCTTGGATTCGTTGGGATCGGCTGACTCAAACAGACTGACCAGGTATTCCGATACCTGCCGGGCCTTGTCACGCTCGCTTCGGGCGAGATCCCGTTCATCCGAGAGTTGTACGAGATAGATGCCGGTCAGACCCGCTACCGCTACAATCACCACCAGGGCCGCCGCCACCGCCGCTCGATACCGACTGACGAATTTCTGCAGGCGATAGACCAGAGTATCCGGACGGGCCACTACCGGCAACCGTTGACGATAACGCTGGATGTCCTCACGCAGCAGCGCCACCGACGGATACCGCCGTTCCGGTTCGCTGCGCAGGGCCATCAGGCAGATATTGTCCAGATCGCCGGAGAGCGACCGTCGCAACCGATACGGATCCGTACCGCGCAGTTGCGAGATGCGTTCCAGGGCCGATGTCCCTCGCTTATCATCGGAGCTCCGGCCGGTAATTAATACGCTTGGCCGGGTAGGTGCCTGGGTGCCGACAACCCGTGCGATCTGGTCCGGCCCGAGCCCATCGAGATCGTGCGGCCGTCGCCCGGTAAGCAGTTCGCACAGCACCACGCCGAGCGAGTACACATCAGACACGGTGGTCACGCCCTCACCGCGTATCTGTTCGGGCGAGGCATAACCCGGCGTCATGATCGCCACGCCGGTGCGGGTCATGCTTTCGGGAAGGACACCGCCGCCGTTTTGTCCGAGCACCTTGGCAATACCAAAATCCACCAGTTTCACTTTACCGGCGCGGTCAACCATGATGTTTGACGGTTTCAGGTCGCGATGGACCACCAGATTCTGGTGCGCCGACTGGACAGCGTCGCACACGGTGGCGACCAGTTCCAGACGCTGGTCTACCGTCAGGCGCTCCCGGTCACAATACTCGGTGAGCGGGATGCCGTCGACATACTCCATCGTGAAATACGGCTGTCCCGAGTCGGTGATACCGCCGTCGATAAGGCGGGCGATGTTGGGATGATCCAGTTGTGCCAGGATCTGCCGCTCGGCCGTAAACCGCGCGAGGATATCCTCGGAGTCCATACCGCGCTTGATGACTTTGAGCGCTACCTGCTGCACGAATTGGCCGTCGGCCCGCTCAGCCAGATACACCGCTCCCATGCCGCCCGAGGCCAGCCGCCGCAGAACCTGATATACTCCCACCCGCTGCCCGGTGAGGTCGTCCTCGAGCAGTTCCTCGTAGCGGCTCGCGGCCGAACCCCCCATCAGGCTGTGCGGTTGATTGTCTGCTTCCAGGAGAGACTGTACCTCGGCCAGCATGTCGCTGTCGTGGCCGCAGGCACGATTAAGGAAGGCCTGCTGCTCGGTCGACGGCATCGCCGAGGCCTGTTCGAACAGATGCTTGATTTGTTGCCAGCGTGCGGAATCCAAGACCGAAACTCCCCCCGCCTAACCGTCGCCCTTGAGCCGTCGGCTCAACCATGCCCGGGCCATGCGCCATTCCCGCCCCACTGTCGCGACCGATACCTTCATGACTTCACCGATTTCCTCCTGCGTCAGGCCGCCAAAAAACTGCAATTCAACGATGCGCGACTGACGTTCATCCAGGGCAGCCAGTGCGATAAGAGCTTCGTCGAGATCAATAAGCTCTTCGGCCCGGGAAACTCCCCCGTGAATCTCCTCCGAAAGCGTCACCACCGGTTCGCCGCCGCCGCGCTTTTCGGCCAGCCGGCCGCGGGCATAGTCGATGAGAATTCGGCGCATCGCCTGCGAGGCCAGGGCCAGGAAATGGGCGCGGTTCTGCCACGAGACTCTCTTCTGGTCGACCATCTTGAGATAGGCCTCGTGAACCAGGGCCGTGGTGTTGAGCGTGTGACCGGCTCGCTCGCCACGCAACTGGCGGTGGGCCAGGCTTTTGAGATGACCGTACACCAGTGGCAGCAGGGCATCAACAACCGCCCGGTCGCCGTCCTGCAGGCGCAGCAACATGGCCGTGATGTGTTCCGATTCACGTTCCATCAGGATGTGTTCAAGTCCTTACCGGCCGGAGACATACCCCGGCGAATTCGCGTTGACATTGATCTACCTCTATAATGGACAGTCGGGCGACCGGGTGCCCGCTATTTGCCCCCCATCGGCATTTTCTCAAAAAACTTTGACCGAATGGGTCCATATTCTCCGCGTTAACCTGTAGAGCCGGATATGTCGGCTCAGTCGCGAAACAGAACTCAGGGAGGACGCACCAATGACTCGTTACTCTATCTCGTTGACTCCAAATGTGTTACCTGCCCTCACCGGCATCGCGAACAGGCCTTAACGACCAAGAAGAAAGGATCTATTCCATGATGGCAACCCCAAACAACAACGGTTTCAGCCGTTTCGCCGGTGTTCGGCGGACAATCGGCTGGCCCCGGCCGGCGATGATTATCATGTCGCTGCTGGTGGCCATGATTGGGTTTGGCTGTTCCGGCGGCGATGACGGCCCGAGCGGCCCGAACCCGGGACCCGCTAACTCGTTGAGTGTCGGCGCCATGACGCCGTCCGATGGTACCAGCGGGGTGAGTACCACGGCCGATATCACGGCCACGTTCACCAGGACGGTGGACCCGACCACGGTGACAACTTCATCGTTTTATGTCACCGGCGTCGCCGGATCGGTAACAGCCGGCGGCACCACGGCCACCTTCCGGCCGTCGAGTCGGTTCGATGAAAACCGCTCCTACCAGGTCGTGATCACGACCGATGTGAGAGACACCGATGGCAACGCGCTCAACCAGATGTACACCTGGTCGTTCACGACCGGCATCACTCCGGCGGCGGACGCGGGTCCGGACCAACAGGTGAACAAGGGCGGCATGGTCACCCTCAATGGTTCGAGTAACCTGGGTAGTTCAGCAACATACACCTGGACACAAATCGCGGGACCGTCGGCAGGCGCACTCTCCGGCGCCAACGCCTCGTTTATGGCTCCCGATGAAGTTGGTACCTTCGTGTTTGAGCTTCGTGTCAGCGAGGGTTCAAACACCAGTGATCCGGACACAACAGTGGTGTTTGCTCTTGAAGACGCCAACAATGCCTACTGGGTAAGCATGGCGGGCGCATCGGGCGCAGCCGGTACGCGGACCGCCCCCCTGGCCTCAATCCAGGAAGCAATCACCATGGCGGCGACAGCCGGTGCGGGCGGCGATGTGTATATCGCTGCCGGTACCTACGATGAAAGTCTTGTCCTGGCCGCAAGTGTCAGTCTGTACGGCGGGTATAGTGCGCAGACCTGGATGCGCGACGCCGGAGCCAACACCGTAACCATCAACGGTGGAACCACTGCGATTCGCGGTGTGGAGGCCTCCAACGTAACAATCGACGGTTTGACTGTTCGGTCGGCCGATGCCACCACGGCGAGCGGCAATTCGATCGCTATGAGCTTTGCGCGCAGCACGGGTGTGATCATTACTCACAATGTCATTGAAGCGGGTGCCGGCTTCGACGGTGACGATGCTTCCCGGCCGGGTCGTCCGGCCCGTGCCAATTCCGGCAGCGACGGCGGTAACGCCGGTTCCTGCATACCGTCCAACAAAGGCGGCAGCGGCGGTTCCGGCAGCGGTCGCACGGGCGGTTCCGGCGGCAACGGCGGGGCGGCCGGTGGCTCCGATGGTTCCGGTGGGACGGGTCCCTCCGGTGACGGCGGTAAAGGCGGTTTTGCCTCAGCCGGTAAAACCGGTACGGGCGGCGGCGTGGGTTCGCTGGGAGCCAATGCCACCACCAGCGGCGGTGAGTTCGGCTCTGTGGCAAGTGGTATCTACAACGTCGCCAACGGTGCGCAGGGCAATGCCGGCGGTCACGGTGGCGGCGGTGGTGGCG
>JAHIVM010000359.1 GCA_018816665.1 Candidatus Zixiibacteriota bacterium | reverse complement strand
GCTTGACGGCATCGTCCAGGAAATTGAACGCCGGCCGAAACCGAAACCCGATTTTCAACAACAGGGGCACCTGGACCATCAGTTGGCCCAGACCGCCGATCAGGACACCTATCGCCATGGCGTACACGGGTACATCCAGCCAGTGATACAGGGCAAAGACAGAAGCTATGATACCGAGATTAAACACGGCCGGGGCGATGGCCGGCAAGCCAAAACGGCCAAACGAGTTAAGCATCCCCATCACCAGTGCCGAGAGCGAGACCAGGAGGAGGTAGGCCGCCATCACCCGGGTGAGACTGACAGTCAGGTCGAACTTCTCAGGAGACTCAACAAAGCCATTGGCGGACAAGTAGATAACAACGGGCGCCGCAACTATTCCCAGGAGCACCAGGCCGCCGACAATAAGCAGGATGCCGGTGGCTACCGTCCGGGCCAGGCTGAAGGCGGCCTCATCGGACTCGTTTACCATCCGCTCCTTAAAAACGGGGACAAAAGCCGCCGAAAGGGCTCCCTCGGCAAACATGTCGCGGAGGAGATTAGGAATCCTGAAGGCCGTGATAAAGGCATCGGTGGCCATCGAGGCCCCAAAGAAGTAAGCCATGGTCTGCTCTCGCACCAGTCCCAGCACCCGGGACAGAGCGGTGAGAGCCGAAACCAGGCCCGCCGACCCCATCAGCGAACTTTTCTTTACCTTAGCGGTTGACAAATGAATATCGCCATCTATATTTGGAAGCTAGTTTGTTTGTGATAACAAGAAAGGAAGAGAGTTGCCGAACCATAAATCCTGCGAGAAGCGCGTCCGTACCTCGAACCTCGAGCGTATTCGCAACCGCGCCTACCGGTCCAATCTTCGCAACACGATTAAAGACGTCCGCGAAGAGACCAACAAAGAAGAAGCTCTGAAGAAGCTGCATGCGGCAACCATTCTTCTGGACAAAGCAGTGACCCGAGGAATCGTCCACAAGCGCACTGCCTCGCGGAACAAGTCTCGCCTGACGATTCACGTCCAGAAGCTCGGTTAACAGCTCTTTCATCTCAGATATACCGCCAAAGTCATAGCCTCGCGTCGTCACTGACGCGGGGCGTTATGTTTGTGCGGCAAATCTAGCGGCGCAACACGTCGCCTTCAACCAATTTTTTGTTACCTGTTGAGAATATACACGCGTCCCTCGATCAGGGAGGTGCGGCAGGTCTGTTCCCGAAACAGCATCAGGTCGCGCAGGAACGCCTGTTTCTGTTCGAGAGGAATATCGGAACGCAGGACTGACATGGGGAAGTCGATATTGAGCACGCGGTAAGCGCAATTGATACGGATGGCGTCCGGCGGAAACAGCCGCTCGGACACCGCGGCGGCCATGACATCATCCAGTCCAAAGGAGGGCAGTGATATCCAGCCCGATGGAGCCATGACCTTGAAGGGCGTATCGGGGTGGGCCGAGGGATCAATGATCCGGATGTACGCTCCTTTGCCCCTGATGCCTCTGAAAAGTATGCTCAAAGCCGCCGGACAGCCGGTGTGAGTTGAGTGGCGCAGCCAGAGTCGAGACTCGGGTTGATTGGAAAACTGGATAGCCGCTTTCATCCACTCCGACCCCGATGGTTCCCGGTCGGGGTTCACGCACAATTGATCCGAGTGGGCTGCTATGAGCCGGCCGAGATCATCCGCACCAAAGCCGATCAGAGCCAGCCTCTCCCCGACCAGTCCCACGGACTCACCTGAGCAGACCTGCACCGGGAAGTGTGCAATCCCGGCCTGACACAAAGTCTGAAAGCGGGCAGTTTCTTCCAGCAGCACAAAGGAGTCATTGCTGGACACAACGGCAAAAGGGTGGTGCACGACGGCATCGTCGGACTGTAATTCGGACGTTCGATGATTTAGTCCGTCCGACCATTCGAACGGAAGAATCGACTCGGCCGGGAGGATTCTGACCTGTGAGTGCATTGGGCTGTCCATACCGGACTGCTCAGCAAGCGCCATGCCCCCTTGATTCGATTTCGTTAAGTTGTTATGGCGTAACAATAAACAGAAACGACCGGGCCTGGCACTTCAGACCAAAACCACGATCCTGACCCGGTATGGACTTTTCCCGCCTTCCGGTTCACAATATGTGCAGTCGACTTCCCCCTCGGACTACGGCTGGGCAGGCACCGGGGCAGGTCCTCCGGCCAGGAGGAAGTTCACCAGATAGGTGATATCGCCAATATCGATCCCTGGATAGCTGTCCACATCTGCCTCGGCAACCGCATCGCCCAGATCAAGACCCAGAAATATGTAGCTGATCAACAAGCTAATATCGGTCACGTCCACAGTCCCGGAGTGATCCAGATCACCCCGGTCAAACGTCTGACCGTCTGATCCAAAATAAGCGGACACGGCTGCGATAAGGTCGCGGGTCGACTCGACCGTCAGGAACCACAGCGGGAAACCCACGATGACGCGTTTGCCGTTGGGGCCGTCGTAGGCAAGTCCGCACGGCAAACCTTCGTACTGAGCGTCGTAGAACGAATCATAGGTTAAGATGATAGTCGCTCCCGGTCCGGGAGTCAGTACCGGAATGCTGGTCCAGAGATCGGGTCCGCGATCCGGGTCGACCTGAATCGAGGGCCAGCCGTTCTGGCCAATCGCGCCTTCGAAGTCACCCTGTCCCCAGTACTCGTAGTCATCGATGCGAAATTCTTCCTTCAGAACGTGACCGGCCTCAATGGGCGGATCGGTCCAGCGGAGGATCGTACGAAAGCCGGAGATAAACATGTTGGTCTGCTGACCTGCGTACCATTGCAAAACGTCGTTACTGATGTCGGCCGTTTTGAGATTAATGTCATCATCTATCCAGTACAGTGAGGAGAACCGTCCGACATCGCCGCTGGCCAGGGTATCGTAGGTGGAATCCCTCCGTACCAGAGCATAGGCAAGATCACCAAACACCGAGTCCAGGTACGCCTGCTGCCCGGCCTGATCCGGCCAGTACGTCTGCTCGCTCGCCCAGGCGTCAACCACCACCGGGCCGCCGTCGAAGCTCGCCGGATACAGGTACACTTCGTTTGACGTCGGCGACTCGTTGCCGTCGTAGTCAACAGCAACCACGCGGTAGGTATACCCCATCTGGGAGGCGACCTGGTTGTCGGAGAACGTAGTATCGGTCAGGTTTTCGCCGTACAGGGCAAACACACCTCGGTCGCCGAAACGTCGGTACAGATTATAGTGGCTGATGTCCGCCTCGGGGTTGGCCCGCCAGCTCAGATCGATCTGCAGAATTTCGGCCGTGGCCGTGAAACCCTGCGGCCGGCGCGGAATGGCCTGAGGCGTCAGGGAGCCTTCCACAGCATAGAGGCTGCGGTGGCCGTTGGGGGCCTCGCCTACCACCTTGACGAAGTACTCTACACCGTCGGTAAGCCCCTCCAGGGTCGCGCCACAAACACCGGGTGACACAACCAGCGAGTCATCATAAACACCGGAGGATTCGCCCCAGTACACCGTGTAGGTGACATCGTCGATACAGGGCGTCCAGTTGACTTCAAGCGACTGACCGTCGCCGGCATCAATAATCCGATCGGCGGTCACCGGGTAGGTGCCGTCGGCAACAATAGCCAGAGACACCAGCGCGGTTTTAACCACTTCCGTCATGTAGTCGAAATTCAGGTAGATGGTCTGGTCCGTGGGAGAGTGATAATGCGGCGTGTTGAAATCGGCCTCGTGACCGTAGCATATCGGAAAGCCCTGCTGGTGGAACGGGAAGTGATCAGAATTGCTCGTTACACCGGTGAGCAGCGGAATGATGCCGGTGAGCCTGGTTGCGGTGGCCGCGTATATTTGCCGGTACACATCGTTTGACCCGGCGATCATTTTCAGGTCCCAGTAGCTGTCCGCGGTATAGCCGATCATGTCGTGGTTAAACATCACCTCGAGGTCGGCGTTTTCGGCCACCAGATCGGCGGCCGCGTCTCGCGACCCGATCAGCCCCTGTTCTTCCACCGAAAAGGGCATGAAAATGACCGTTTTGCGCAAGGGGATGTCCGCCAGGATACGCGCCAACTCAAGCACCAGAGCCGTCCCCGTACCGTTGTCATCGGCCCCCGGAGCAAACACCGTGGGGTTGGTCGAGGTAGCATCATAGTGGGCGCCGATCAGGATCAGCTTGTCCGGCTCGGCGTAACCGGGCTTCACCGCCCGGACATTGTAATGCGTCCCCCCGCCCCACTCAAACGACGGCGTAGTGACATCGGTGTAGCCCCAATCCTGAAACTTCTGGACCATCCAGTCGCGAGCCCGGTCGATGGAATCGGACCAGGTATAGCGGGTGTAGAAATCTTCCAGACGTTGATCGAAGGCAAACACGGAGTCCCGGCTGACGCGTGAGACCAGTGTATCGGAGTGATAGTCCAGCATCGGCAGGGAGGTCACCTGGATCGGGGCCTGGTACACAATACGGATAGTGTGATCGGCCAGGGGGACCGCCCGTTCGCCGCTCTCCTCGTACATTGCCGCGGCGGTCAGTCCCCTCAGTGAAATGAGAATGGCCCCGTCGCCGATGTCCTGGCTGAGACCGTACCTGCGCAGTGACCGACTGCCGTCAAGATCATCGTGGTCGGGATACACGATATGCAACGAGGCCGGATCGGCGCCGTCGAGCACTGGTTCGAAACGCAGCCCCACCCCGGCCAGATCGCGTCGCTGGTTTTCATCGGCAGACACAAGAAAGCGATTGTCCACCCGAAAAAAGGCTGAGCCGACTACAGCCTGGAGCTGTGAGGCCTGGTCATAACTGCTGATGGTAACGTGTCCGATTTCGGCGGCCGATGCTGTCGGCAGAAGCAGAGACATCAGCGCCGCGAATGCTGTGATAAGCGAGTAGGTTTTCACATCCACATCCCTGTTTGTTCGTTTGGTGCTATCAATATAACGAACAGAACGGGACCGGTGTTCAAAAAAGGAGAGGGGGCGTGTGAGACTGGAACCTGCCGGGGATGTCCTGATGGGCTTCCCCGCGCTACCGAAGGCGTTTTAGCTCAGGCTGATGCCCCGCTGAAAGGGCTTGATTTCGCCGCGTCCGATTTCCGGCCAATCGGCTTTGATGTCGATCTTCCGGTCTTCCGGAATGGACGGGTATTCCGACGCCGGCAGGAGAGCCTTGTTTTTTAACGGTTCGATGTGGGCAATTGAAACGGTGAAGCGTGTCAGCAGTTCCGTGAGCAGTTTACGATGTGCCGTGTTGTTTGCCAGATGCCGTCCCCCGGAGAAGGAGAATACGAATGCGGCATTGGAGGAGTTGACTTGCAGGGACTTGATTTGCTCGTTCGGCAGGGATGTTTTGACGAATTTGAGGAGGGCAAAAAAGGCGGCAAACTCCAGATCAATGCCTTCCCCTTCGGCCCGGCACTTGAACAGGACGCCGTAGTCGGGAATGGCAAACAGGACCATGCCCCGGCACAGACCTTCATCGGCCAGGGCGGGCTCCAGGGGTCCCTCGGATCGGGAGGCAACAAAGCAGTTGAGGGGACGGTCTTTCTTTTCCATGTCTCCCCCCGAGCAACATCGGTGCCACGCTTCCCGAAACCGGGACAGCCGTTGTATCACAGAGAGTTAGCGGGGGCTCGCAAACGCCGCTCAGGTGACCACGGCAGGCGCTTTTCACCTTTGTGGAAATCCGGGGCAGGTTTCAATCAAGGGATTGGTTGAGCAAGCCTTTCAGTGGTTCTTTCGCCTCGATGTACTTTCCAGTCGCGGAGGCGTAAAGAACCCCTTCGTGGTTCACCACTTCTCCCTCGGTGGTATACATCCGCCCCTTCGATCCGGTAATCCGGCCCACAAAGCGCAGTTCCGCCCCGGTTTCCACCGGACGGTGATACCGGACCGTCATCTCCGCCGTCACGGCAAAAACGTCCTGAGCCAGGATGGCCTTGATCATGACCTCGTCCAGCATGGCCGACAGGATGCCGCCGTGGTAGATACCGCGATAGCCCTCAAAAGTGTCCAGCGCCTTCAGTTCCGCGACAGCCTGCTCGCCGTCGAAAAAGAATTTCGCCTGCAAACCGTGGGGGTTCTGATCGCCGCAGACGAAGCAGTTTCGGTACTTCGCTATTTCTCGCATGCGGCTTAGATAGGTCCGCCGGCGTCGCCTGTCAACCTTTAGGCAAAAAAAAGCCCGGCACGAGGCCGGGCTTTATTCATCGGACACCAGGGTTAGCTGGCAAGATCGCAGACATGCTCATCGTAAGAATCGCTCAGCTGGTTGTATGTCACGGCAGCCGTAAACGAGCCATTCTCGAAAGTCAGTGTGATTTCCCAGGCATTCGTTACCGGGGTGGCATCGCCCTGCTGCAGGCTGTAGGCCACGGACAACTGGACCGTGCCGCTGGACGGGCAACCGGTCTGCCAGCCGCCGGACGACTTGGAGAACGTCAGCGACGTAATCGTGCCATCAACATCCCAGGTCTCTCTGGTGTTGACCAGATCGGAGACCTCTTTTTCATGGGAGTAGTAGGAGAACGAACCATTGACGGAGGTCGCGTCCTCGTCGATTCCCGAGAATGTCACGTTGGCATCGACATTTTTGTCGTTGTACGATACGGTCGTATCACTGGCGGTCACGCTGTTGTGGTGCACATAGGTCATGGCGTCAGAGTGCATTGCCGAGATATTCGGCGAACCATCGCCCCGGAACTGAATTGAGTCAACCATGATCTGGATGCTGCCTGAGGACCCGGCCTGGGTCTCGGTGAGATAGGACACATGCCAGTAGTCCGACACCGTAGTCGAAGAATCCGGCGGCGTGGGACCAAACAGGATGTCATCAAGACCGTCTTCGATTTCAATTTCCGAGAGCGTCGCGGCGCGAAGGCCGGTCAGCACAACACCAATGGTGGAATCCACATTCGCGGTTACCATCGGCGACACCAGGGTCAGTTCCAGGGGATCCTGATCCTGAGTATCAATTGTCGGAGGGTCATCATCGCCGGAACAACCACTGAGCATCAGCGCCAGGGCCCCGAACATCAAAACGCCCACCAGAATGAGCGACTTGCTGGAACGCATGCTGCGACTCCTTTCCTTTACCATCTGCTCACTCTGGTGGACTGAATCGTGCGACTAGTGCTGCAACAGGAAGGCCATAATAGCCTTCTGAATATGCAGTCTGTTTTCGGCTTCGTCGAATACGACTGACTGAGGACCATCGATCACCTCGTTGGTGATTTCCTTCCCTCGCTCGGCCGGCAAACAGTGCATCACAATAGCCTTCGGATCAGCCGCTTCCATAAGAGCAGCGTTTATCTGAAACTTCTTAAGCTTCTCAGTTTTCTCATCTGCAAGATGTTTCTGGCCCATTGAGGCCCAGACATCCGTATAGACTACATCGGCACCCTTTACGGCATCTTTAGGATCGTCGGTTACATAGACGGAGCTCTCCGGGTTGGCTTTTGCCCTGGCCAGGCATCCCTGATCCGGCTGGGTGCTCTCGTGCGTGCCGATTCGCAGGTCAATGGGAATCAGCGATGCCAGATTGAGCCAGCTGTTGGTAATATTGTTGCCGTCCCCGACGTATGCGATCGTGTATTTGTCCTTGTGTGTCAGGTGCTCCAGGGCGGTCATATAATCGCCCAGAATCTGACAGGGATGGACCAGGTCGGTGAGGCCGTTGACGATCGGAACGGAGGCGTACCGGGCCAGTTCCTCGACATCCGACTGTTTGAAGGTCCGGATCATGATCAGGCCGACAAATCGCGACAGTACGCGGGCCACATCGGCAACCGATTCGCGCTGTCCCAGCTTGATT
>JAHIVM010000358.1 GCA_018816665.1 Candidatus Zixiibacteriota bacterium | reverse complement strand
TCTGCGACAGACCAAAATGGTCCGGCAGGGTGGCTATGTTGGCGGTTATCACCAGCCCGCTGGAACTACCCACCTCGATCGATCTGATCGGATTCGGCCCGTTCACATCCAGTACCGCGCCGCTGTCAAGCGCCATGGTCCCCTCTTCGCTGAAGATCAGGACTCGCGTATCGGTACCGTCGAAGTGGTAACGCAACTCCATTCCGATTGCGTCTGCTGCCAGGGTCGGTTTGGCCTCACCCTCAATCACCGCAAAAATGGCACCCACCGGGATCGGTGTTTGCTCTATTTTGAGTATATTTCCTGTCCGCACCATATCCGCTTCAAGCGCTATAGTCGGATCGTATTTCGGAATCGGCGCCGCATCGCCCACAACCACCCGGATCAGGTACACCAGGTCGGCCACCGTCAACGGCAACCCGTCGCCGTTGGCCTCCGAGGCTGCGATCGATCCCTCAACATGTTCGCCAAAGGCACTCAGGCCGATCACAAAGTAGTTGGTGAACATAACCGCGTCGGCGATTTCGTTGGCGATACCGTTGAGGTTGATATCACCGCGCGCGTCAATTGAGTCCGCACACACAATATCAATACCACCGTTGGTGAAGTCCACGCAACGGATCGGTACCGGCTTGTCCGGGAAGGAACCTTCCAGGCAGCTGTTCGGCGCCCCGTAGTACCCCGGGAAACCGTAGGTATCGTCAGTGATTTCGCCGAACTCGAAATTGTACACGTGACGGGAAACCCAGAGCGTGTCACCGTCGCGCGAAGACATCGCGTTGTCACCGCAGTTGACCCAGAGGAAGCTGATGGGCACAAACTGGCACTCCAGCGTCCGGTCATTGGAGACCATGAAATCAACCGTGGCAAACGTGCCGGTCATGCCGTCAAGATAGCATCCCGGGTGATAAGCACCGTTGTTGGTTTCCGCGATACCGACAATTCTCAGCAGCCCCGTGGGACACAGGTTGTTGCAGTTGCCGTCGATACCGTGGCGGTACTGGAAGTATTCCCAGCCGCAGGCATCATAGATATCACCTTCGAGAACCGCACTGACGTTCAGCGCCGAGGCATCGTAGCCCAGCAGGAAGTCAAAGCCGCCGACCTCGTGACCGGCGCCGTTCAGGAAGATATTGACCAGTTCGTGCTGACCCTGGATAGCATCGTGCGTCTTTTCAATCTGCACGTGCATACAGGCGTCGATCTGCAGATCAATACACACCGAGTCTATAGTCTCCGCACCGCAGTCGTCAACCGCCCGAATCTCAAAGCAGTACTCACCGGTAGTGTCGGCCTGGAAACAGACCTTGCCCAGACCGGCGTTGTACACACCCAGCGGTGAGACAAACACATCGTCGAGATTGTCATCCGGATCGGTGACACCAACACTGAAGCACAGTTCGCCGACCGCATCGAGATACGCGACGAAGTCCGGCGGGACTGTGACGACAGGGGGGGCATTGTAGTCAATGCCGATAAACGCCGTGTCAACATCGGTAGCGCCGCAGGCATCGGTAGCCCGAACAACCACCCGGTAGGTGTCATCAACCGCTTTGCCGGGGTTCACGGGGAGGCAAATCGTGCCGCCGCTGATGGTCGCCCCAACCGGTGAGAGCACTTCGCAGGTAGCCAGGTTGTCATCCTCGTCGGTGCAACCGCCGTCCCAGCAGACGGTCTGCGCGCCGCACAGGAAGAAGGTCGTATCCACACCGGCGTCGGCCACCGGCGCGGCGTTGATATCAAAGGCGACATTGAAAGAGTCTATGCAATTGGCGCCGCAGGAGTCGAGACACATAATCACGACCTTGACCGCCTGATCCGTACTCGGCGTATAAACCCAGCGTCCGGCCACAATCGAGCCCGGACCGCTGACGATTTCACAGTGATCGAAGTTGCCGTCGATATCGTTCGCACTCACCAGCATGCTCACCTGACCGGGCGCGCACTGGAAGAAAGCCGTATCCGGCGGCAGGTTGCAGGTCGGGGCGGTATTCAAGGTGATCGTGATGGTGATCGTATCCGCCACGATCAGCCCGCAGGCATCCTCGGCCTGGTAAATCAGCGTGTACACACCGGAGGTATCCGGCGTGAAACAGCCACTCGTGGTAACCCCGGTCACTTCCGTCAGGCTGACCAGGTTGTTGTCCGGATCGTTGGCCGAAACCGAGGGGCACACCGCCGATGGCGTGCACTGGAAGTCGACAAAATCATCCTCGAGCGTAAGGGTCGGTGCCCGGTTGAAGTTCACCGTAATACCGATTGTATCCTCATCCACCGCCCCGCAGGCATCGGTCGCCCGGACTATGAAGCCGTACAGGCCGCTGTCGGACGGCGTGAAGCAGATTGTCTTCGTAACTGTGTTGATAGTAGCCGTCGGATCCGAAGTCAGCAGTTCCTCCAGCGTGATATTGTCGTCAAGATCGGAAATCGCGTAGGTGAAGCACATTTCCTCGGAGGCGCAGACAAACACCGTGGTGTCATTACCCAGCGAGACTATCGGGGCTTTGTTGATTGTCACCGTATAGCTCGCCGTGATCTGGTCGCTGGCGCCGCAGGTATCGGTCACACTCGCGGTAACCGTGTAGGTGCCGTTAGCGCTGGCGTTAAAGCACCAGAGACCGTCGGCCGTCACCGTACCGTTACCGGTAATCCGGTGCCAGGTCAGCGGAGCCGACTCAGGATCCGTCGCTTCGAACTGGACACACACCTGGTCGGCGGCACAGATGAACGTGTCGACCGGAGTGAGATCAACCGCCACCGGCGACAGGTTCAGAGTGACATCGATGACCGCCGTGCAGGTATCGGACCCGCACGGGGTGTCGGCGATAACCGTGATTTCATAGTGACCGGTCGTATCGGCCGTAAAACACACGTTTCCGCGCGTGTACGAGCCGATCGGGCTGACGGTGACCGTGACATCGGTTCCCATGATGCCGATCGGGAAACACACCGAGCCGGCCTCACAGAGGAATTCGCTCGACGGCGCCGGGCAGTCAATCTGGGCCGCCTGGCCGATGTCGACATTAAACGTCACCTCACAGGTATCGGCGCCGCAGTCGGCCGCCGCAATAACCTCAATCACGTACGTGCCGGAGGTATCGGCCAGGAAACACAGCTCGCCGCCGGTATAGGTCCCGTAAGAGGTCGTCACGGTTGCCGAGGCCGGTGTAATATCCAGACCCTGACACACCGTTTCGACATCGCACAGGGAAACGTCGATCGCTTCGGAGGGGCAGTCAATTTCGGCAAACTCACCAAACGTGACCGTGACCACAATCGTGTCGGCGGCAAAAGCGCCGCAGGGATCCGTCACACCCACAACTATTTCGTAGCTACCGGCCGTGGTAGGAGTGAAACACACTTCATCAGTAGTCGTGTTGATTGTCCCGTAACCGGAGTAGAGTGCCTCCACAAGACCGGCAGGACCGTCGGGATCGCTCGCTGCGTACCCGACACAAATCGGTTCCGGCACACACAGGTGGCGGCTGAAGTCAGTGCCCATCACCAGCGACGGTGCCGAGTTGATGGTAACATTGATGATCGCCGTATCGATGACTTCCTCCCCGCACTCGTCGATGGCCCGAAGAGTGAAGAGATAGGCACCGCTGGTAG
>JAHIVM010000357.1 GCA_018816665.1 Candidatus Zixiibacteriota bacterium | reverse complement strand
GGCCAGATTGGCTTCCGCCAGTTCAGCGGTCCGCTGCCCCACCCGAACCTCAAGTTCGGCGTGAGCCAGACGCAGTTCCGCCTCCGCCTCCTGACGACGGGCAATATCCTCCGACATTTTCAAATTGACGTACCCGAGATCGGAGAGTTCTTTGGCCATGTCCCAGAGGAAGGTAAGCCGGGCATTAAACTCGGCCAGGGACATCCGGGGTACTTCCTCAAGAGCCGCCAGCATCTCTTCCGGATCGGTACCAATCTCACGGGCATAGGCGCTGATCTGCTCCCCGTTGACTCCAAGGACGTTGCTCTGGCCGATCAGCCAGTTGGCAATGTGCTGTCCGGCGACCACAATGGGGGCACTGGCATCCACAAAACCACAGCTTTTGCACTGGTGGTAAATCGGCTTCATGTGCTCGCGGGCGGTTTGTCCCCGGATACGGTTGGATTCCCGGCATCGCCGCGCCCCCTCTTCCGAGGTACCGATAAGTTCGCAGAGGCGGGTGAAGTTGCTGGGGCGGGTGAGAGCGTTGCCGTCGAGGTCGGTAATGATAGATGCCACCCCCAGTGCACGGGCGAATGAATCCTGGATCCGTTGCAGATCCTCCAGGTTTATCAAATCCTGCAGCCTGATTGTTTCGTCGGATTCACTGCCCGCAGGTCGGTCCGGATTGTATTCGTCCGTCTCTGACATGACTCTCTATTCCTGAGGAAATCCAGCCATCGCCATTGAAGGCACGGCGAGATACAAGCATCTAACTTAACAGTATGCGACAATGACCGTCGGAGCAAGGGTTTTTGTGCCTCGCCGTGCCTGTCGGAACCGGCGGATTTGATTGACAGGATCATCGCGTGACCTGATCTTACAGATAGAGGGCTTCAGACTTCGTCGTCACACGCCGGGCACACTATCCCGCAGTCGGGATTCGCCGGTGTCAATTCACATCAGAGCAATCGGCTCGATATCATATGCAAAACCCTGTTCTGGGAGGTTCACCGTGAAAGCGGCAATCATATTTACGGGTACCGGTCCCATTCTCATCCTGACAACGTACGCCACACTGAGAGACCCGGGATTCATTGAGAAGTTGGGATATAAGGGTATCCAGAAGTTCATCGCCCGGGAAGTACCGGTCGACTTGGTCCGCGAGAAGTACGGAACACAGTATTCGGTCATCATCAACGATGTCAAGCAGACCGATGATCTCCGGGTGCTCGATTACAACGGCCACAATGTGTTCTACAACTTTTCGTTTCGCGAGATGGGAGAGCCGTTCCGATACGAGCCGGAGTACATGGAGCCGCCCCTGTCCGTGTGACCGGGACAGACAACCGGCCGGGGCCGCAGTTGCGTCTCCCCGGCCGAAGCATCTGGTGACTTACTTGACGATATTGATAATCTGCTTGAACTGATCCCCCTGGGCCACCTTGAGCATCTCGAAAAGCGACATCTCCACGCAGGTCAGATTGGCTCCGGCATCGCGGATGGCCTGCACACCGATGTTTTTATTCTCAAGCGATCGCGATGAAACAGCATCGGCAACCAGGTAAACGTCGTAGTCGTCATTGAGCAGATCCAGGGCGGTCTGGTACACGCATACGTGCGTTTCCATGCCGACCAGCAGAACCTGTCTGCGGTCCATGTCCTCTAATTGACCTACAAAACTGTCGTTGCCACAGCAACTGAAGGTTTTCTTGGCTAATGGCGACTGTCCCGAAAGGGCCTGGGCTATCTCGGGGATAGTATCCCCCAGTTTGTCCGGAAGTTGTTCATTCCAGAGTATCGGTATATCCAGAGCCTGCGCACCTTTGATCATGCGCACGACATTCGCGAAAAAGGCCTCTTTCTCATGCATCAGGGTGGCCAGTTTTCCTTGTACGTCGACCACCACGAGGACGGCATTGTCAGCCTGCAGCATATGATATCTCCTGTATTGTTTTTAGCGCGTGTGTCGTTTGAACCGGGAACAGGTCCCGGCAGCCGGAGGTTCCGCCCGCCGGCCAATCCCGGCCCACAGGGGCGTCCGGGAT
>JAHIVM010000356.1 GCA_018816665.1 Candidatus Zixiibacteriota bacterium | reverse complement strand
CGGACGCTCGGCCGCAAAGGCCCGCTGGCGGGTGTCCTGCGCAGCCTGGGTACACTCCCCCCGGAAGAACGTCGCTCGGTGGGTGCGGCTGCCAACCAGACCCGAACCCGTCTGGAGCAGGCCTTCACCGATGCCGCCGCTCAGTATGAAGAAGCGGCCGATCGCGTGCTGTTTGACCCCACCTTGCCCGGTACCGTCCCGCAGGCCGGGGTGAAGCACATCATCAATCAGGTGATGGACGATATGTGCGGGACGTTTCAGCGCATGGGGTTTGAGTCTATCCGCGGCCCTCATGTCGAGACAGACTACTACAATTTTGAGGCCCTCAATTTTCCCCCGGACCATCCGGCGCGCGATATGCAGGACACGTTTTTTGTCGAGGGCGACCGGCTCCTGCGTACCCACACTACACCGGTGCAGGCCCGGGCGCTCGAGAGCCGGGATGTCCCGATCAAGGTTATTACGCCGGGACGAACCTTCCGCAACGAAGCTATCTCCACACGGGCGCATGTCTCATTCCATCAGATTGACGGCTTTCTGGTTGATGAGGGCGTCTCCATGGCCGATCTCAAAGGTGTGCTGGTAGCGTTCTGTCGCGCCTTTTTCGGCGATGACCTCAAACTGAAATTCAGACCGTCCTTTTTCCCTTTCACGGAGCCCTCGGCCGAGGTTGACATTTCCTGCTTCCTCTGCAGGGGGAAAGGCTGTCAATTGTGCAAGTACTCCGGCTGGCTGGAGATTCTTGGCTGCGGGATGATTCATCCCCGGGTCCTGGAAATCACCGGTCATGATTCCGAGAAGTATACCGGCTACGCTTTCGGCATCGGCGTGGAACGGGTCGCCATGCTCAAGTACAAGATCACCGATATCCGGCTGTTCTTTAACAACAATATTCGTTTCCTGAAACAGTTTTTCTAAGATGAAGATTTCATACCAGTGGCTCAAAGAGTTGACCGGGCTGGACTGGTCCGTCGAGGAGATGGCTGAACGTCTCACTCTCTCGGGCACCGCCTGCGAGGATATCGAATCTACCGCCCGGCATATGAACAATGTCGTGGTCGGCGAGGTCCTGGAAGTAACGGCCGTCGAGGGAGCCGATCGCATTCGCGCCACGCGCGTCAACGTGGGGTCGGAGGAACTGGCCATTATTTGCGGCGCTCCCAATGTTGCCGTGGGCCAGAAGGTGGCGGTCGCGCTGATAGGTGCCGAACTGGCCGGCGGACTCAAAATCAAAGAAACGAAAATCAGGGGTATTGAATCCTCGGGTATGATATGCGCCGAGGACGAACTCGGGCTGTCACAGGACCACGCCGGTATTATGGTGCTGGATGCCGATGCGACAGTCGGGCGGCCGCTGGCCGAGCACCTGGACTTTGATGACTATGTCATGGAGTTTGAGCTGACGCCCAACCGGGCCGATTCGGTGTGCGCCATTGGCATCGCTCGCGATCTGGCGGCGCTCGCAGGAACGAAAATCAAGTACCCCACCTGGGACCTGAAAACGTCGCCCGACAAGGCCGCCGATGTAGTCAAGGTGTCGATCGATGATCCCGATGCCTGCGCCCGCTTCACGGCGCGCGTTATCCGTAAGGTCAAAGTGGGACCGTCGCCCTGGTGGCTTCGCAAAAAACTGATCACGGCCGGAATCCGGCCCATCTCCAATATCGTGGATATCTCCAACCTGGTCATGTTGGAGTACGGCAACCCCATGCATGCCTTTGATCTGGATACTTTCGGCTCCCATGAGGTAGTGATCCGGCGCGCCCGCAAGGGGGAGAAACTGACCACGCTCGATGAAAAAGAACACGACCTCACCGAGGACGTACTGCTCATCACCAACGGCAAGACGGCCGTCTCCGCCGCCGGTGTGATGGGCGGACTCGACTCCGAAGTCAGTGACACTACTACCAACGTAATGCTCGAAGTGGCCTACTTCGATCCCCGGGTGATTCGCCGGAGTCGCAAACATCTTGGGTTTGTCACGGAATCATCAACCCGCTTCGAAAAGGGAGTTGATCCCAACAGGGTTGCCGAGGCGTCTGCTCGGGCAGCCTTTCTGATACAGGAGTTGTGCGGCGGCGAGGTGCTCGAAGGCATGGTCGACTGCTACCCGAGAAAGATAGACCCGGTGACCGTGAGTTTGCGTCCGGCAAGATGCAACACCATCCTGGGGACAACCATCCCAGTCGAACGGCAGGTTGAATTGCTCAACGGTCTGGAGTTTGAAGTCAGGGCCGGGGAGACCCTTGAGGTGACCATCCCGACTTTCCGCCCGGATATTACTCACGAGATTGATCTCATCGAGGAAGTCGGACGCTTGATCGGCTACGCGGCCATACCGGACGCCACCGAAAACAAAGGACCGCTGTTTACGCCCGCTCACGAAATCGATCTCTTCGAGGCGCAGGTCAGAGACGTTCTCACGGCCGCGGGGTTCGATGAAATGCTGGGTCACGGCCTGGCCCAAAGTGCCGTGGCAGAGACCGTGTCACCGGGTGTGCCACAGCTTCGGATTGTCAATCCGGTATCCGAAGACCTTGATATCATGAGAAATTCTCTGATCCAGACCGCGCTCGGCGTGATCAAGCACAATATCTCGCATCGATGTCTGGGTTTGCGACTCTTTGAAATCGGCAAAGCGTATTTCCCGCCGAACACAAACGGCGAGTGGATAGAAGAAGATCGCCTGTTGCTGACTGTCACGGGCGACTCTGACACAAACTGGCGCCAGCGGCCCCGCCCCCAGGACTTCTATGATATATCCGGTGCTCTGACTGCGCTGGCATCTCATTTCCGCTGGCCGACTCTGCGTTTCGAGCCCGCTGAATTTTCGCATCTCGACGATACGGTGTCATTCCGTCTGCTGGCCGGCGATCAGGAGATTGGCTGGGTTGGGCAGATAGACCCGCCCCTGGCGAGGAAGATGGACATCAAGCAGCCGGTTTTTGCCGCCGAATTTGCGGTAGGGTCATTAATGGGACTGCGCGAGGGACGGATCAGTTTTGTTCCGCTCCCGGTATATCCCGCTGCCCCAAGAGATTTAGCCCTGGTAGTTGACGAATCCGTTGAAGTTGGCGATATTGTGGCGACAGTACGCAGGGCCGCCGGCAAACTGGCCGAATCGGTTGAGTTGTTCGATCTGTATATTGGCAAACAGATTGGCAAGGGGCGCAAATCAGTGGGTGTGGCAATCACCTATCGTGCCGCCGACCGCAGTTTGCAGAGCGATGAGGTTGACAAGCTCCAGGACCAGGTGGTGGCCCGGCTAACGAAGCAGTTTAACGCGGAAATCAGGGACAAATAGCCATGTCTGATGGATTTCGTGCTCTTGAACAGCGGATAGATCGGGTGATCGAGCAGTTGACCTCTCTGCAGACAGAAAACGCCCGACTACGCAACGAAAACGGCGAATTGCGCGGGGAATTGAACGAACTGAAGAAATCGCTGGATAGGGTCAAGCTCACTCAGGGCGACCAGGGCGAACTCGTTCGGTCAAAATTGGTCTCGGTGCTGGAGCGAATAGAGGAACTGGAGCGTATCGGGCTCTGAGTTTTTTCCTTGACACCCTGTCTTGAAAATCGTATAAAATCTTATTAGATAGTGGGATAGGAAGAAGACCACCGCCTTCCGGGGCGGGAGTGTGTTTGGAATAACGGTGGATAACAAGGTTGTCGTTAAGATATTCGGAGAAGAGTACCCTATTACCGGGGGTGATGATCCTGCGTACATCTCAAAGGTCGCCGATTGTGTCGATGCTCGCATGCACGACGTGGCGGAGCGCAGTAGATCTCAAGCCCGTGATAAGGTAGCCATCCTGGCAGCTCTCTCTCTTGCCTCAGAACTTCAAGAGAAGTCAGATCACGTTAGTCGTGTTTTGTCCGATCAGGACAAACGGCTCGGCGCGGTAATCTCCCGACTTGATGAAGTACTCGCGGGCACACCGGTTAGTACGGACGACCAACCGTCCGACTGATTTTCTTCTTCTCTTCCATCCCTGCCAATATAGAGCTAATGGAGGCATCCGGGCATCCGTCTCGGGTGGGAGGACATTGTGAATAACCTCATCCTGGTTGGCGTCATTTCCGCAGTGGTGGCGGGAGCGATCGGATTTGCGATTGCGTGGATTCTTTCGCGACGGATCGGCGAGAAGAGCCTGACCCGTGCTACACAGGAAGCCGAGCGAATCGTTCGCGAGGCCGAAAAAGAAGCCAATATCAGAGTCAAAGAAGCGGCGCTGGAGGCACGCGAAAACGCCATCAAGGTCAAGTCCGAATTTGACCGGGAGATGGACCAGAAGCGTCGCGAACTTGAGAAATACGAAAAGTCCCTCGAAGAGAAGAGCTCCTCGCTACAGAAAAAACTGGATCTGCTTGACGCTACCACCAAGGATTTGACCGCTCGCGAGAAGTCAATGAAATCCCGCGAGAAGGGTATCGAACTGCGGGAAGAGGAACTCGGCCAGATCATTCACAACCAGAATGAGATGCTTCAGAAAATCGCCAACATGACTCCGGAAGAGGCCAAACGGCAACTCATGGACAACATGATTTCCGAGGCCAAGATGGAGGCGGCGGCGCATATCAAGGAGATCAAGGAAAAGGCCGAACAGGAGGCCGACAAAGAGGCCAAGGAGATCATTCTGCAGTCCATTTATCGTTGTGCGGCCGATCACACCGTAGAGACAACCGTCTCGGTGGTGAATCTGCCCAACGACGATATGAAGGGCCGTATTATCGGTCGGGAGGGCCGCAACATCCGGGCGTTTGAAACCTGCACCGGTATCGATGTCATTGTTGACGATACTCCGGAGGCGGTAATTCTGTCCGGGTACGATCCCATTCGCCGGGAAATCGGCCGCATGGCGCTCGAGAAGCTTATCGCCGACGGTCGTATACATCCTACCCGGATCGAGGAAGTGGTCGAGCGCTCGCAGAAGGAAATGGATGTGATCGTTCGCGAGGCCGGTGAACAGGCCTGTTTTGAACTGGGCATCCACGGTCTGCACCCCGATCTGACCAAGATGCTGGGCAAACTGAATTACCGAACCTCCTACGGTCAGAATGTGCTGGCCCACTCCAAAGAAGTGGCCATGATTTGCGGACTGATTGCGGCCCAGTTGGAACTGGACGATGTGCTCGCGAAACGTTGCGGCCTGTTGCACGATGTCGGCAAGGCCATTGATCGGATCACCGAGGGAACGCATACCCAGATCGGCGCCGAGTACCTGCGCCGGTACAAAGAGCATGAGTTTGTCGTTAATTCGTCGGAAGCGCATCATGGAGATGTGCCTATGACCAGCCCGTATCCGGTGCTGGTGCAGACGGCCGATGCCATTTCCGGTTCCCGGCCGGGCGCCCGACGCGAGCCGCTGGAGGCGTATATCAAACGTTTGCAGCAGCTTGAGGAACTCGCCGACAGCTTCAAGGGGGTCCAGAAGGCGTATGCGATCCAGGCCGGCCGTGAGATTCGCGTCATTGTTGAGCACGGAAAGATCGATGACCTGGCGTCATCGGTGCTGGCCAGCGATATCGCCGAGAAAATTCAGGCCGAGATGCAGTATCCCGGGCAGATCAAGGTGACCGTGATACGAGAGACTCGCGCCACCGAGTTCGCCAAATAGAACTTTTTCGGCCAATTGCGGTTGATTCTAAGGTGGAGTTGTAGTAAACTCCACCTTTGTTTTTTGTGAACCCTGCCGGCAGCACGAGGCGGAGTGCCCGGCAACACGCTATCCGCCCTGGAAAGACTTCGTATGGCCCTGTTCACCATACTCTTTGTAGCTGATATCTGCGGCAAACCCGGCCGCCAGGCCACCGCTCACCTTGTCAAACCCCTGCGCGAAAAGTACAATGCCGACTACGTGATTGCCAACGTGGAGAACGCCGCCGGCGGTTTTGGCATTACACCGGAAATGTCGCGCAAGATATTTACCTATGGTGTCGACCTGCAGACATCGGGCAACCACATCTGGGACCGGGTCCAGATTCTCGAATACCTGGCCGATCGTCCCAAACTGCTTCGCCCCGCCAACTTCCCGGTTGGCGCGCCGGGCCTCGGTTCTATTGTCGATCAGGTAGGGGACGTAAAAGTTGGCGTCATCAATCTGCAGGGCCGTGTCTATATGGCCAACATTGACTGTCCGTTCAAGGTGGCCGACCATGAGGTGGACCGTCTGCGCATGGAAACGGATATCATCTTTGTCGACTTCCACGCCGAGGCGACGTCGGAGAAACAGGCTCTCGCGTATTACCTCGATGGCAAAGTGTCAGCGGTGATCGGGACACACACGCACGTTCCAACGGCTGATGAGTGCGTCAGCGGAAGGGGAACGGCGTACCAGACCGATGCCGGTATGACCGGGCCGCACGATTCCATCATCGGTATGGACAAAGGACCGTCGCTGGGTCGTTTCCTGACCGGGATGCCCAAGCGCTTCAGTACCGCCACTGGCGATGTGAAACTGTGCGGGGTGGTGGTCAGGGTGGACGCCGCCGACGGCAAGGCCGTGAGCATTGAACGGATATGCGAGAGTTTTGATATTGCCGACATCCAGGGTGATCGTTCCCTCGATGCCAATGACTAGGAAGGTTTGTTGCGATGGCACAGCTTATTGCCGGAAAAGAAGTAGCAAAAAGCGTTCGCATGGGGCTCAAGAGCCGAATAGCCGCCCTTAAAGAGAAGGGCGTTACGCCCGGTCTGGCTGCGGTTCTGGTGGGGGACGACCCTGCGTCGGCGACATACGTCCACAGCAAAGCCAGGGCCTGCGAAAAACTGGGTCTGTATTCCGAAATCATTCGCCGGCCGGCGGACCTAACCCAGGATCAGCTGCTGGACATCGTCCACCGTCTGAACAACGATGACCGTGTTCACGGCATTCTGGTGCAATCACCGGTGCCGTCGCATATCGATGAGTTCGCGGTGACGCTGGCCATTGATCCGGCCAAGGATGTTGACGGTTTCCATCCGCACAATGTCGGCCTGTTGTTGATCGGGCGTCCCGGCCTTATCTCTTGCACTCCCTACGGGATCATCAAGCTGATGGAATACTACGATCTGGACCCGTCCGGAAAAGAGGTGGTCATCGTGGGCCGTTCCAACATCGTCGGCAAACCTATCGCCGCTTTGCTCATTCAGAAAGCAAAGTGGGCCAATGCTACCGTCACGGTAGCCCATTCGCGCACCGCCAATCTGGCCGAGGTTGTCCGTCGCGCCGATATCGTCATCGCCGCTATCGGTCACGCCGGCACTATTACCGCCGACATGGTCAAAGAAGGCGCGATCGTCATTGATGTGGGCATCAATCGAATCGATGATCCCGCGGCCGAAAAAGGGTATCGTCTAGTCGGCGATGTTGATTTTGAGAATGTCGAGCCGCGAACTTCATGGATTACCCCTGTGCCCGGTGGCGTTGGTGTGATGACCATTGCTATGCTCATGTCCAACACGGTCCTGGCGGCCGAAAACATCGCCGGTTGAGTCTGTTATGCGTCGGGCTTCATGGTGCGGATTGCGCAAAAAATGCACAGGATTGCAGGTATGAGAGAGCGGGCGATTGGGGTCGAGTTGGCGACCTCATCCTGTCGCCCCCGATCAGCTCGGTGACTCCACGTTAATCATAGTAACGTAATATATGATAGCCGGTTGCATGGCGAGAGGCCGTCAATGCAGGGTGGAATTGTTTTCCTGTCATAATTGCGCCACGCTCTGTCGGGAGGCATGAACTTTGCTCGTGATATGCTGTATATGCTGAAAACTGGAAAACGGTCCGACAGACCAGGAAGCGCTCCTGCGTGAGATACAACAGACCTAACCCGCCTTTACACATACATTCGTTGATCGTCTTTGCAACCCTCTTTCTTGGTGCTCTTTCGTTTTGTCCCCGGATGGTTTTTGGCCAGGTCGACGGCACCGGGGGAGAAGCCCGACTGAGTCCCGATGCGGTCGATCAACTGATAGTCAACATCCATCCGCAGCAGGTTGTCGGGGCTCCGCTACTGACACGCTCCCAGATTCTCATTCTCGATGAAACTTCGAGTCTGGTGACCGTATACGACCTGGAGGCCGATCCGATCACGTTGTCCATATCCTCGGGCACGCTGGCGCCGACCATTCTCGACGACAACGCGCTGTTTTCGGCCGGCGTGGTCAACTTCCTGCCCTCGCTGGTAACGTACCAGGGTGGTACCGGGACGTTTTCCATCACGGCCGCCAATTCGACTGTAGTTTCAACCGGAGCGCTGGTG